>JBBRIB010000047.1:0-11962 GCA_038221745.1 Verrucomicrobiales bacterium | reverse complement strand
CCACGCCCGGATGAATACAAAAAACTTTCCGATGATGAAAAGAAAGCGGCCGATGATCTTGATAAGAAACTTCAGGACAATCTGATGAAATTCATCAAATCCGGTAGAGGCTTCATCGGCATTCACGCTGCCACCGATAGTTGTTATAATTGGCCGGAATACGGAAAAATGATCAACGGCTACTTTGATGGACATCCGTGGAATGCGGACCGCCACGTCAGCATCAAGGTGGAGCCCGGTCAGGAAAATCATCCCTTAGTGGCCATGTTTGAAGGCAAGAACATTGAATTCAAAGAAGAAATCTATCAGCTCAAAGATCCCTATGACTCCAAAGCCGTGCACATGCTCCTGCGCCTGGATACGGAAAAAACCGACATGACGCTGAAAGGCATCAAGCGCACAGATAATGACTTCGGCATCTCCTGGGCCCGGCACTGGGAAAAAGGCCGCGTCTTTTACTCATCGCTCGGCCATAACCACGAAATCTACTGGCACCCCAAAGTACTAGGCCACTTCCTCGCAGGAATCCAGTGGGCACTTGGGGACTACGAGGTGGAAGTCAAAGACGGGAAGTAAACTGCGGGGAACTCAATAGCCTCTGTGGGCCGGGCAAATGGTCCATGATACCATTAAATTTTCACGAATGGAGACACTCACACTCAAACCTTCCCCACGCGCAAGATTGTTAGCCTTCGACGGTGGAGGGATTCGCGGCTTGTTCGCGCTTCAATATGCCCGGCGGATTGAGACACTTTTACGGGAGAAAACCGGCAAGCCGGACTTGGTTCTTGCAGACCATTTCCACTACATCGGCGGCACCAGCACCGGTGCCATCATCGCGGCATTCCTTTCCTGGGGGCTTTCTGTCGCAGAGGTCGAGCATCTCTATCGGGAGAATGCGGCGGCCATGTTTCGCAAATCCGGATTGAGGCATCGCTTCACCAGCCACCGTTTCGTCGCCGAAGGACTGTCAGATTTCCTCAAATCCTTCTTCGTTGAGGAGGATGGAAGCCTGGCCACTTTGGGCAGCAAGCGACTCAAGACACTTCTGTTGGTTGTCACCCGCAATGCCTCCACGGGTTCGCCATGGCCGATGACGAACAATCCTGCGGCAAAGTATAACAACCCTGATTCTCCCGGAGACAATCTCCAAATCCCCCTCTGGCAGCTCGTCCGCGCCAGCACGGCAGCCCCCACTTTTTTCCCACCGGAAGTCTTGGAAGTAAAAGGTGAACATGGCGAGCCGCTGGTGTTCGCGTTTGAGGATGGTGGGATCACGCCGTTCAACAATCCCGCCTATCTCCTCCAAGTGATGGCTACTCTGCCGGAATACCACTTGGGCTGGGAAGCCTCCCGCGAGAAAATGAGCCTCGTTTCCATCGGCACCGGCGGCACCCGTCTCGGCCGTGGCGATCAACTGTTCCTCGATGTGCTCGCCCAGGCGAAAAATATACCTGCTTCACTCATCGGATCGTTTGCAAACTATCAGGATATGTTATGTCGCATCCATGGCGAGTGCCGCTTCGGTCATGCCATCGATGGTGAGTTAGGGCAAATGATTCGGCCCAATCCCGATGCGAAGTTTCTCTACGCCCGCTATGATAAGCACTTCGATGAAGAAGACTTGAAACAAGCCGCGTGCGTCACCCGAAAAGGCTTCACTTTGGACAATCTCGAACTCATCGATTTCCTCATCGAATGCGGCAAACGCAGCGCGGAGGAATCCGTAAAACTCTCCCACTTCGACGATGCCTGAATCCGCGTTTCATCGCCTTTGGCTCGTGGGCTTTGCAGGACATCGTCTCGTCGGGAACCCGGAAGCCGCCAAAGCAGCCCTGCGCTCCGAGTTGGATGCCATGGCCGCTGCCCTCACAGGCGAAATCGTCGGTATCTCCAGTGCCGCCGCCGGCGCGGATCTATTGTTTCTAGAAGCCTGCCAGGAAGCCGGCTTCAAGACCATCGTGATCCTTCCTTTCAACCGCTCACGCTTTGCAGAGGATTTCGAGGACCCCGCTGAATGGCAGCGCGCTTCCCGGCTCATCGATTCGGCCTGGTGGCATGAAGAAGTCACAGGCAACGAAGAAGCACCCGCCGCCTACCACGTCGTCGCCCGGGAACTTCTCAACCTGTCAGATCGGATGATCCTCCTTTGGGACGGCCAACCCGCCCGCGGCCTCGGTGGCACAGGCGAGACCGTGGCCGATGCGGAAAAATGGCAGATTCCCTCGCGAATCATCGATGCCACGACGCTTGAAGCCCGTTGGCAATCCGCCACCGCTCCTCAGGCAGCGGCAGAAGCCCCATTCAAGGATCTGCCGCCAGTGGATTCGATTCGTTCGCTCTTCATGAAGCTCGATCAAAGGGCCGTCTCCCGCGCCCCCCGATCACGCTGGTTCAATGCGGGATCCATGTCCGTCAACCACATCGCCACCTTTCTCCAAGCCAGTTTGCTGGCACTGAGCATTGCCAAGGAAATGGGCGGACTTATCAAATTCACCCTCGCACTTATCGCCGCAGCGCTGCCATGGGTAGGTGCGAGGATGCGCTTGCAGCATTCATGGGTCACAGACCGCACCCGCGCGGAGTTGCTGCGTTCCCTGCTGGTTTCCCATGAACCCGCCAGCCCGCTGCATCCACCGGCTCTTGAGCTTTTCGAAAATCACGCCTCATTCCTGCGCAGTGCCTCATTGCCACTCGTCGCCCAGCGCAAAGGCTGGAGCGCTGCCCGGGATACCTATCTGACTGATCGGATCGATGATCAAATCCGCTACCTCACCAAACAAGGTGACCATGCGCTGCGGCGCTTGAATATCTTCAATCGGATTTTTCAAATCGCCTCTCTGGGAGCAATGCTTCTAGGTGCCGCCACCATCTTTATTCATCTTAATAGAATCACTCTATCAGGTTTTTTCGATATCTGGGCCATCGGCTTTTTCCCGGCGATCCTGCCTGGCCTGGCCGCCTGGAGCCTGGCGATGATTTCTGTTTTTGAATTCAAACGCCGCGCCAGAATGTATGGAAAACTCGTCACTGAACTCACACAACTGCGGCCCAAACTCGCAGGTGCAGAGTGCGCCAGCGCCACAGCCAGCCTGATGCGCCGCTGCGAGCATCTGCTCATCCACGAGCTATGGGAATGGCAAGGCTCGCGTGGTAAGTAAGGTCATTGCGGAGTTACAATTTAATAATCGCATCCGCGATCTCATCCTCTTTCCCCGCTTCCGTGCGGATGAAAATTTCCTGCAAGCCCTTTGCGGATTGGGTCACGGCCTTCAATCCTCCCGGCACCTTGCGCTGCACCCGGATGGACCCCGTCCTGCATTCACTTCCCAATGATTTCCCGCCATAAGAACGGCCGATGATCACCCCCACCACACCAGGCATCGCTTCGATCTTGCGCATCACCCGCAAGCATTCCTTGGAAGTACTTTGGTGACGACCGCGTGAAGGCATGATGAAATTGAACGATCTGGCAGATTGGCAAGTGCTGAAACTTTTCAGACAGGCATCCATCCGTTTTTGATCTCTAGGCTTCTCCCTTATCCACCCGCGCCAAAATCCAAAGGAGATCTGACACCCGGTTGAAAAACAAGCGCACCACCTCCGGCACCGGTTGGCCGGATTCGTGCAAGGCGAGTACATTGCGCTCGGCGCGGCGGCTCACCGCTCTCGCATAGTCCAAGCCCGCGCGGGCGAGCGAACCCTCTGCTCCCGGCCTTGCCCAGCCGGTGAATTTCACCCCGCGTTTTTCATGTTCGTGGGCGACATTCACCACCCACTCGAGATCCGCATCCACGAGGCGGGCGTAGTTTTTTTCCAAATACTTGGCGTCATCCTCGGGCAAGGTGGCGAGCTGCCCCATCAGGCCGACGAGACGCGCCTGAACGCCATCGATCACGGCGATCAGCTCCGCATCCTCCCCCGCCGCACGGGCGAGCCCGAGTGCCGCATTCAGCTCATCCACCGCGCCCAAGGCTTCCATCCGCAGCGCTGTCTTCGCGATCCGTTTTGAAAACAATAAATCCGTATCGCCCGAATCCCCCCTACCTGTGATGATGCTCATGCGCGGACCATAACAGCGGAAAAATTCATGTCCAAGCGCGTTCATTCATGATTTCACTTGGCCGTCCATGAAACTTGCAAAACTCGGCGATGGCCCGGAAATTTTCCACACCCTCCAAGGCGAGGGCCTTTCTTGTGGGGTTCCTGCGGTTTTCATCCGTGCCTCGCGCTGCAATCTCCACTGTATTTGGTGCGATACCGATCACACTTGGAATTTTGAGAAAACACCGTGGCCTCACGAAAAAGATGCCCTCCCCGGCTACGCGAAACACCAGAAATCCGAGGTCACTTTTGAGATCGAGCCCACCGCTGCCGCCCAACTCATCCTTGCCTACCAGTGCCCTCGCACCATCATCACCGGCGGCGAACCTTTGCTCCAGCAAGCCGAATTTTTGCAAATGATCCACACCCTCCGTGCCCACCAGCCGGAACATCAATTCGAAGTGGAAACCAACGGCACCCAAATCCCCTCGCCGGATTTCCATCAGGCCATCGATCAATTCAACGTCTCCCCCAAGCTCACCAATGCCGCGTTGCCCGAAAGCCTGCGCCTCCACCCGCAAGCCTTGGAATTTTTCGCCCGATCCCACAAATCCTGGTTCAAATTCGTCGTCTCCTCCCCCGCCGATCTTGGTGAAGTCCAAGCCTTGGCGAACACTTATTCGCTGGCGAAGCAACGCATCATCCTGATGCCGGAAGGGCGGACCACGGAAGAACTCGATCAAAGCGCCCCATGGCTCGCGGAAGTTTGCCGCGATCTTGGCTATCGATTTTCGGATCGCCTCCACATCCGTCTCTGGGGTGATAAACGCGGAGTTTAGAATCGATGTTCGCCCTCTCCGCAGGTTTTTCCTGAAATTCTGCAACTTTCCAATCGGCGGCGGGTTCATCCCGGTGTAAACCAATTCCAGAACCATGAAGCACTCTTCCACACCTCCCGATGACTCGAACGATTGGGAATCTGATGCGGTCTGGAGTCTTCTCAAACAAGCTCCCGCCCCTGCGGCCAGTGCCCGCTTCGCCGATGAAACGGTGCGCCTGTCCCGCCTGACCGAAGTGCAGCCCCCATGGTGGCAACGTCTTTTCAGACCCGTCCCCCTTGCGGGATTTGCTGCGGCTACCGCCGCAATTGTGATCACAGTGATCAGTTTTTCCGGCACCGCGCAGAAGCAAGCCACCCAAGTCGCCACTGCCTCTAACACGATCGAGGAAATCGCGGAGACGGAAATGCTCCTCGCCGCCGTCGATCACCTCGATGAGTTCAGCGATAAAGAATTGGCGAGCCTGATCGGATTTTAAAACACTTCCCCCACGCTGGCTTCACCGCCATTCTCGGGCTGTGAAAAACGGACTGATTTTTGATCTCGATGGAACTTTGATCGATTCCTTGCAAGGCATCGCCCATTCATTGAACCGCGCTCTGGCAGATCACTCTTTGCCCACGCATTCCGAGTCTGCCGTGAGAGGATTCATCGGAAATGGCTCCAGGGTGCTCGCACAAAGAGCGATGCCCCAAGGTTCTGGCGAGGAAGAGATCGAAAAAATCGAAGCGGCCTTCAAGGCGGACTACGAGGTGTCCTGGCCAAACGGCACTTTTCCCTACCCCGGCATCATTGAGTTGTTAGAATCACTGCAAGCCGAGGGCTTCCCACTCGCCGTTCTATCGAACAAACCGCATCCATTCACCGCCGCCATCGTTGGGAGAATTTTTCCGCAAATCCATTTCAAGTCCGTGCTCGGCCAACTTCCCGGGATTCCCCACAAGCCGGATCCGACGGGCGCTTTGGAGATCGCGGGAACCTTCATACTCAAGCCTGAGCAATGCATTCTCATCGGCGACTCCACCATGGATCTCGAAACCGCGCACAATGCCGGAATGCCCGCCATCGCGGTGACCTGGGGTTTCCACGATCCCGAGCACCTGCTCGCCGCCGGGGCCTCTCGCCTTGCTCGAGACTCCTCGGAACTCTTTGATATTTTGTTAGAAAATAAACCGCGCCCGTTTCTCGATTAATAGCAAACTCGGCTCGGTTGCTTTTTTCGGGAGGGATCGGAACATCCCAGAATTCACCCGAAGCAGGAAAAAAACCGGGAAATTCGACGCTTAAATTCTAAATCCTCTGCTCGGAAAAAACCCTGAAAGAAAAGGGTGAAATCGCCTGAAACCTCTGTATCTTGAAGGGTTATTATTTGGTCGTCGCCATCAAAGATTTTAGTAAACGGTTTATGAGTTCCTTCCACGACCAGATTATTTCGGAAATTGATTCAGCCCGGAAACTGGCGGCTGAATTCTCAAACCGTCATGGGCGGAAACTGGCTGAAGCGCCCCGCATGCCGGGGGGAGCGAATCGCCTCGCACTGGAGGCGGCTGCGGCGGCAGAGATTGCGATTCTGGCGGCTGAAGAAGAGCGCTTGGCCAGCCAAGCCCGCGAGCGGGCGGAGCATCGCGCGAAAGCACGGGCAGAGAAAAAAGCCAAGGCCACGGAGGTTCTGGAAATCATTTCTGCACGGGAACCGGCGAAATCCAACTGGAACGCCGTGGCGATTTTGAAAGGTTTGGCGAAACTGCGTGCCAAGGAACGGTCTGCTGCCGAGGTTTTGATTCGAAAGGCGCATGATGTTCGCGACGAAAAACCCTCTCGGGTCACGGATCACGAACCAGGCGTTCTGGAGCATGATCCAAAACAAAATAACGCACCGGTCCGGGGGATGTGGACCCCTTCGCTCGGAACAGCCCAAGTCTGGTATTTCACCTCCGGCGGAACCCGCTGCGGCCCGGTGACCTTCGGAGAACTTAGAACCATGGCTGCCAGCCGGGTGTTGGACCCGCGCCTGGATCTGGTTTGGAAAGAGAGGATGGAAGGATGGAAACAGGCGGGCCTTCTCGACGGACTGTTCGAGCGGAGTTCGGTGCCGATTGAGACACCCGACAGACGCAAAGGGAAAATTTTCACACCCGTCACCGCGCTGCCAACGGATCTCACCGCGGCGCTTGCTGCGAAGCACATGTCTTGGCCTGGAACGGGTCGCCTGAGCCTGTGGCTGGGCCTGCTGCTGTTCCCGTTTCTGTGGAGCCAGCTCCTGGGGTGGGGCAGGCCCGCACTGGTCGCCACATTCGGCAGCACATTGGTGTCCAAACTCCTGGTTCTCGAAAGCGTCGTGCCTGTCGCTGTCGTGATCCATCTGGTCTTAATGCGGCTGGTGAACGTGGGCATGAGCCGCTGGTGGGCTCTCGTGCTGGCCATCCCCGTTCTGAACATTTGGGCAGCATTTCGCTGTTTGGTTTGCCCTTCCGGCTATGCCTACCACCGCAAAATGGACCGGCCCGGAATGGTGGCCACATTCGCCCTCATGGTGATCGTCCCGGCAGTTTGGTATACCAATTTGAAACATCCCGGCTTGCTACCACCGGCGCAACTCCAGACCGCACTGCATCGCCTGCTCGAAGGACCGGGAAAAATGATATTTCCCGAGTGAGGCGAACGGGATGAACTGCGGACATTCTTCGACAACGATGCCCGCACAAGTTTTCCCCGGCCACCAACTTTACCGACGAGTCCGACATTCCGCCAAATACCCTTCATGCCCCCGATACCCCTCTCAAATAACCCTATCCATGCCAGATTGAGCGTGCGGATGAAGAATTTCAGCTACCGCACCGGCCAGAAGAAAAGGATCAAAGGCACACCGATGAGAATCACAATGAGCGAGAGCGGCGCACCCAGTCGCGCGTAATCGCTGAAACGATATCCGCCCGGCCCCATCACCAGGGTGTTGCATTGGTGGCCGATGGGGGTGAGGAAATCGCACCCCGCGCCCACGGCGACTGCCATCAGGAACGCGTCAGGCCGCATCTGCAGATCCGTTGCAAAGTTCGCAGCGATGGGAGCCATCACCAACACGGTGGCGGCGTTGTTGAGGAAAGGAGTGGCCGCCATCGCGGAAACCAGAATCAGTGCGACGGCAGCCCAAGGCGGAACTCCGGTCGCGACCGCTGACAGCCAGTTCGAAATGAGCTGTGTGCCGCCAGTGTCCTGCAACGCGCCGCTGACGGGGATCAGCGCGCCCAGCATGACCAGAATCGGCCATTCCACATGCTCGTAAGCAGCGCGAATGGGGAGCGAGCCGGAAAGGATCGTGAGCACCGCAGCTCCGAAAAACGCTACCGGGGCAGAAACCAATCCAAACGCCGCCAAAGCCATCGCCCCGGCAAGGATGAACACGGGAATGAGTCCGCGGTGCGCACTGCCGAGAGGAATCGCCCGCTCGGCGAGGGGAAGGCAGCCGAGTTCCAGTAGCTGTTCAGGCAGAATGTCGAGCGGGCCCTGCAGCACGATGACATCGCCCGCACTAAGCTTGGTGTCACGAAGTCCCTGGGTCAGTCGCTCGCCGGATCGGGAAATCGCCAATAGATTCACGCCGTGGCGTTCGTGCAGCGCGATGCTTCCCGCCGCCCGCCGAACCAACGGGGAATTGGAGGTGACCACCGCCTCGATTACGCCGATGTCCTCGTTCCGCGTTTCCGTGACTGCCGAGCGATTCTGCCCGGCGAGAACCAGACCGGCGGTGACGATCGCCCGTTCGAGTTGTTCCGGGTCACCCTTGAGGAGCAACGTATCATCCGCCTCCAGCGTCGCTTTTTGCAGCGGGACCTTTGAACGTGCGTCACCGCGTAAAATTCCGGTAATTTCGACTTCCCCGTCGTTGGCCGCGGTGAATTCCGCCACGGTTCTGCCGATCGCATTCGATCCCGCTGACACTGTCGCTTCGGTGGTGTAATCCTTGATGTCCAGCGCTTCGCCCATGGTAGGAGCCGCTTGGCGGTCCCTAGGCAGCAGCCGATACCCAAAATGAAGGAAGATCATCCCCGCAAGCGAGAGGCCGATCCCGGCCGGAGCGTAGTCGAACATCTGGAACGGCTCGCCCGTCATCTGCTCGCGCACCCGCGAAACGATGATGTTGGGTGAGGTGCCGATGAGCGTGATCAATCCGCCGAGCAGCGAGCCGAATGCCATCGGCATCAGGAAAACCGATGCGGAAGTGTCGGACTTCTTCGCCATTCTCAATGCAGCGGGTATCAACATCGCCAGGGCGCCGATGTTTTTAACCATCGCAGATAGAAACGTCACCGATCCGACCAACACCGTGAGCTGCCAGTGAACCCTTTGCACATGAGGGCTGATCAAACGCACGCCACTCTCGATAATTCCAGAGCGTGCGATCGCGCCACTTACCACCAGCGCACTGGCCACGATGATGACGATGTCATCGCTGAAACCGGAAAAAGCTTTGTCAGCAGATACTGTTCCGGCCGCCACTGAGGCGAGGAGTGCGAGGATGGCTACCAAATCGTAGCGCAGCCTGCCCCAGATAAAAAGGATCATGGTCCCACCCAGAATCCCGAAAGCTAGCATCTGAGGTGTGGTCATCTTGAAGTCGTGAATGTTTCATCTGCGCGAATATTCAGGGTTGGGGTGGGTAATAGCGCCAATTCCGCCGCTGGAAAATCCTGCTTCCGGGCAAATTTAAAGCGGGCGGGTTTCTCACAAAAAAGCAACACGCCCGAAACCCATTGAATGCCCGTTCCCCGCACCATCTCGTAAATCCAAAACTCTACCGGGGTTACGGCATGAGTTTCTTACGACTCCTGAATGAATTTATGAGTAATGCTCAAAAGGGTCTGTTTACCACAAGGTATCCACTTCCTTGGCGACGATAATACTGACCTCCAGATTGATAGTAATTCTCTCCTCCGTGGCTGATTTCCCTGTAGCCTGACGGTAGGGTGGTGATGACGCGGACATTATCTGACCTTGAGTCCCGATAGGTCGTGTTGCGTCGGCGGCTGTCATAATCGCTGTAATACCGGCTGGTTCGTGGGGCGGACACCACGACATATCCACCGGATTCGGGACGAAAATAATTGCCGTCATTGTAATAGTAGGTACTTCCTGAAATTACCTCGCTTTGATATCCATTTGGCAGGGAGGTAGTTCGGTATCCGGGTTGATAGTCCGTGATGGTGGTGGTGGTGGTTCCGACATTGGCATCGTATGGAACGACACACGAGGAGAGCACCGGACCTAAAACGATGACTGCCGCGAAGAGCAGGGGGATGTTATTTGATTTCATAATATTTGGAATTGATTTCGATTGAAGAACGGACAATGCCGCACCCACGAGATATATACCGGGACCCGCTTCCGCTCTATGGGGTGTAACCCTATCTCAGCAACCTTGTTAAGGGGAGCGGTGCGGAGCTTGGCATCGCCAAACTTCAGGACTTTGGACAATGGCACACTTACTGGTGTTCACCCGCCGGCGAAAACCGGTTTAAATCCAGCTTGCGTGAGGATGCGCTTCATTTCTTCACGTTTGTCGCCCTGGATTTCGATGCAGCCGTCTTTCACCGTGCCTCCGACACCGCAGGCTTTCCGCATCAGCTTCGCAAGGGCCTGTTTCTCCAGCAGCCCGATCCCTACGAAATTTTTTGCCACAGTGACTCCTTTCCCACCCCGATGCGCGGTCTGGCGGACGATGTCCACCCGACCCCGGTTTGCGTTCTTCTGCGCGCGGGAGGAAGTCTTTGGTGCCACGTCTGGAACGGACTCTTGCGGGTCATCAGGTCCCGCAGGCAATTCGACGAACCCTGCCAACGCCTCAAAAGGATTCCCCTCCCGGGCTTCTCCTTTGTTGGTGATTTTGCTGCTTTTATTGCGGCTCATTCCAGCCATTAAATCAGGGGTGCGGCAAAGTTCACGCTTTTTCGTATCTCGGTTTCGCCTCCGCATCCCCCGAATTCCTTTCTTTGACATCTGAGAGAAAATCGGTATGTCTATCACACACCTGAATAATCAGCCGTGTGAACTACCGCAAAATACCATGAAAACTAAAATTTGGATCGCGGGACTTGCTGTCCCGTTTCTATTCGCCGCATGTAATCCGAAAGAGACCGTCAAAGAAAAGATGGATGCTGGAGCGGACAAAATCGCTGAAGGCGTGAAAGAAATGAAAGATGCCGCATCCGAGGAGGTTGAGAAGACCACCAAGGAAGTCAAGGATGCTGCTTCCGCCAAAATGGATGAGGTGAAAGATGCGGCATCCGCCAAAATGGAAGAAGTGAAGGACGCTGCCTCCGCCAAGATGGAGGAAGTGAAGGACCAGGCCGCGGGTGCAATCGATGCCGCCAAGGAAAAAGCTGCGGAAGGCACGGATGCCGTTGAGGATGCCGTGGCTCCTCCGCAATAGATTGAGTCTCAAGTCTCGCCCTCATCACGAGAGTGAGGGTGCTTACAGGGCCGATGTCCCACTTGGGGCATCGGCTTTTTTTTGGCCTAACACGATAGAATTCACCCGCTCATCAGGTAGAGTCGCTCTCCAATGATATTTGTTTCAACCCTTGCAAGGAGCCGGGCGAGTGGAGTCATCCTCGGCGTTTGCGCTTTGCCAATTTTTGCCACCGCCCAAACCCCGTCTTTATTGCCTGAAATCGTCGTTCTCGCAGAGCGGCAAAGTGGCGGAAATGGTCCTCGCTCCACGGTGGAATGGAATCGTGCGGAACTCAAGGAGGCCGCCCCAAGGACGCTGGACGAGTTGCTTGCGCGCGACCCTTCATTTTCCCTCTATCGGCGGCAGACGGCATTGTTTGGGAATCCAACATCTGCCGGGGTAAGCCTTCGCAACACCGGGGCCACAGCCACTTCCCGCAGCTTGTTGGTGTTGGATGGGATTCCGCAAAACGATCCATTCGGCGGTTGGATTTATTGGGCACGCTACGATGCGGCAGCGCTGGATTCCGTTCGCATCGTCCCCTCCGCGCAATCCGCCGTCTGGGGCAATCAAAGTCCTGCGGGAACCATCCAAATGACCAGCAACGCGCCTTTCCAAAATCGCCACTCGC
>JBBRIB010000046.1:0-11980 GCA_038221745.1 Verrucomicrobiales bacterium | reverse complement strand
GACCAAGACAAAGATTGGAGGATGCATTTAGAAAACCAATGTCTGATCGTTCACGCCGTGATGTGCCGCGAAGCGCGGGGCGCTCAAGCCGCCGGCCCGGTAGGCATCAACCATGGTTTTCTTTTGATTGGAAGTGTAGCGTAGGCGGCCGATCCTATCGATCTTCAAAACCGGTTCATTCATAGGTGCCATAGATTCGCGAACTATAACGCCCATGAAATATGGCGGCCAGAATCTTCAGGTGGCGCTATAAAGTCTCGGAATGAATGGAACATAGGCCTCCAGCCATCACTCTCCAGCCATCGCAGGCCGGCGGCGGCGGGTTGCCAAAGCCGCTAGACCTGAACCGAGTAAAAACGTGCTGCCAAGCTCGGGGATGATGGTCGTATTTGCACCCATGGTCACCGCTCCATTGCGGGCGAGCAGGCGACCATCGATGGTGCTGCCCGCATTCATGGTGATGGATTCCAAAGCCATGATGGTACCGGAAAAATTACTTCCCGTTTCGAGGGTTGCGGAACTGCCAACCTGCCAGAAGACATTTTCGGACCTAGCCCCACCGATTAAAATAATCTGACTGCCGGAGTTGGCGGTGAGGGTGGAACCCGCTTGGAAAATCCAGACGGCACTGGGATCGCCCAAGGCATCGAGTGTCAGGTTGCCCGAAATTGCGAACGAGCTGGGATCCTTGTAAACACCGGATAGCAGGGTGAGACCATCCAGATCGAAGATCTGCCCGTAAATCGTATCCGGCGGGCGGGTGGCGGGATCAAGATAGGCTGCGGCCAGGTCGGTTTTGGCCAATTGCGTCACCAAATCTCCGGCGTGGTTGATGCCGATGAGAGCCACGTTGCCAAACCCGGTGATGGAGGCTGTGGGATAGCTCCCGATGTTGCGGGTAATGTTGATGGAAACGACCGCGCCCGCAAAGGTGATTCCAGAGCCTGCCAGCACCGCAAAGCCTGAAGCTGAGCCAAGGTTGACCGCGATTGTCGCGGCCGAGGCGTGCGGCGGTTTGCAGAAAACCGCTGCTGCGGCAAAGAGGCCACAAGAGGTCGAGGGGGCGGTGTTCCAAACGGTGCGGGATATATGGGGAGGTTTCATGGAATCAGTTCGATTTTGTTGATTTTTTGAGGTGTGGGAATCACGTCACGGTTGACCCTGTGGTTTATCTGCTACCGCTTCCACGGGGTGTTTACCCCATGCTCAAGGGTGGTGTTCATCCCGTGTCATTCAGCTCGTTCACAGACGGTTGCGCGGTGGATTTGAAAGGAACTTAATATTGCATGGGCATGATGTGGAGCGTTTGCACCTCGTTTATCTGGATGGGCTTACCACGTCATTGCACTAGGTCAAAACCCAGATGTTCAAGTGTCAACGGAGCGGCTATACGCTTTCGCCGTGAGGATGAAATGACCCTGTGGACTCGCCGTTGGCACATCATCCGTGTGGGCCGAGACGTTCCGCCCCTCCTTGGATAGCCGGCGGCTGCCGCCGATAGTCAGTCAGTCAGTCAGTCAGTCAGTCAGTCAGTCAGTCGGTGCGGCGATCATCACCAGCCAGCGAGCGTGCGCTGAATCAGAATGTGCAAAATGGGGGTGAAGCGGGACCCACTCGGATCACTCGCTCCACCCCCGGTTTCCCTCTCCTATCTGGAGATTGTTTGTTCAGGCATCGAGCCTGAGGGCGGCTTTTTGCGCGGCGCTTTTTGCTTCGGTCTTGTTGGACTGGCCATCGGAGTTGGTGAGGCGCATGCCCACGGGTTTGGAGACTCCGAATTCCTCCATCGTCACGCCATACATCACATCGGCGCGGGCCATGGTGCGCTTGGAGTGGGTGACGATGATGAATTGGCTACGATCAATGAAACGATCAAGGACTTTGACAAAGCGGTTGATGTTGGATTCATCGAGCGGCGCGTCCAATTCATCGAGCACACAGAAGGGGCTGGGCTTGATCATGTAGATGGAAAACAGCAGGGCCACCGCTGTCATCGAGCGCTCGCCACCGGAAAGCAGGGTGATGGATTGGAGTTTTTTGCCGGGTGGCTTTGCGATCACTTCGATGCCGGATTCGAGTGGATCGGATTCATCCAGCAAGGTGAGGTCAGCCTCGCCTTTTTCACCGAAGAGTTCTTTGAACATCTCGCGGAAGTTGATGCGGACTTGGGCGAAGGTCTCGGAGAAGAGGCGTTGCGTTTCGATGTTGATGCGCTCGATGACTTCGAGGAGCTCGGCCTTGGAATTGACGAGATCGTCGTGTTGGTTCTTGAGGAAGGTGTAGCGTTCTTCGAGTTCGTCGTATTCCTCAATGGCATCGAGATTGACGGGGCCCATGGCATCGAGGCGGCGCTTGATATCGGTGACGATGGATTCGACGAAATCCCAATCCGGCTCACCGATCATTTCACCCGGGATCTCCATGGCATCTTCGGTGGTGCCATCGATGACGACGGTGGGCATGTCATCTTCGTCATCACTTGATTCAGAATCCTCACTGGTGACGATGGACTCGCGGCCACCGGCGCCGCGCAAGGCTTTTTGGGAGGCGATGGAGGCGAGCAAGGCGTGGGCATCCGGCTCGAAAGTGGAGAGGTCCACCTGATGGCGCTCCTGGATGGTGTTGGTGAGGCTATCAAGCCGGAGTTCGAGCTTGGTGGCGTTGATTTCCTCGCGGCCTTTTTGCTCGTTGATTTTTGCGTGATCGCGGCGGACGGCAGCGAGTGCGGTTTCTGCGACTTCGATGGTTGCGATGAGCACATTGCGGCCTTCGGCGCGGGTGTTGATTTCCACTTGGAGGTCTTCGACTTCGGCGCGGTGGCTCTCGCATTCTTCGGCGAGGCGGGCGTTTTCGCCGTGGGCGGCTTCGATGCGTTGATCGAAGGCGGCGATTTCAGTCTCGCGGCGGATGGCCACTTCGCGGAGTTCCGAGAGGCGGGCTTCCATCGGTTTTTGCTGCTCCTCGGCGGATTGCCTGGCACGGCGCTCGACGGCGAGTTCGGTGCGCATTTCGTTGAGCGCATCGGTGATGTCCTGCTCACGGCGGGAGGAGGCATCCGACTCGGATTGGAGGCGCCGGCTTTCATTTTCGAGCGCTTCAAGCCGATCACGGGCGGCGGCGAGTTCGCCTTCCATGTGCTCACGGCCTTCGGCTGCGGCGCGGTCCCGGTCTTCCAACGCACCGAGCTCCCATTTGACGTTTTCGATTTTGGTCTCGAAATTTTCGACCTCGCGGCTGGCGAGGCTGAGCTGGCCTTGGAAGGTCGAGAGATCGACTTTCTGGCGTTGGAGGCGCTCGCGTGAGATTTCGACTTCCTCGCGAAGTTGCTCGAGACGGGCTTCAAGATCGAGCACGCGCTGGCGGGCGGCTTCATCTGCCAAGGTGAGGGCTTCCACTTCGGCGGAGAGCGAGCGAACTTCGTTTTGAAGTTCCAGCACGGAGGTGCTTCCTTCCGCTCCGGTGCCGCCGCGCAGCATGCCTTCACCGCTGAGGATCACACCTGCGAGAGTCACGAAGGTGATGCCGGAATGGGCAGGGCGGAGGCGCAGGGCGGTGGCGAGATTGGGGACGATGAGGACTTTTTCCAGCAGTCGCTCGATCACGGCAGAGATGCGCTTGTCCGATTTCACACGGTCCAGCGCCCAAGCGGTGGCTCCTTCGGGAAGGGCTTCCATTTGCGTTCCAGCGGAGTGGGGGACGAAAGACTCGGGCAAGAGGGCGGCGAGACCAAGTTGCTTTTCGGTCAGGCGCTCGATGATCGACTCCGCGATGGCTTGATCCTGTACTAAAACCGCCTGGAGGTGGGAGCCGAGCGCGGCTTCCACGGCGCGCGCACAGGAATTTTCCACCTCGATGAAGGAGGCGAGCACGCCGTGGATGCCGGGCTTGAAAGTATCAGGTTGGCCGAGGCCACGGAGGACGTTTTGGGTGCCTTTTTCAAAGCCCTCACCACTCTCGACGAGTTGGCGGACGGCATCGAAGCGGGCGGCGCGTTGGGCAAGGAGTTTGTTGGATTCGATGGCGGCCACGCGGGCGGCATCGAGATCGCCGCGGGTGTGTTGGTAAGCGCGTTCGGCACTTTGGAAGGATTCTTCGAGTTCTGCGAGTTGCGAACCGGTGGCCTCCACTTGGCTGATAATGCGGGAATGCTCGGAGCGGAATTCCTCGATTTCGAGGCTGAGGCGTTGGCTTTCATCGCCGAGTTGGCGGGCCCGATCGCGGTTGCCTTCGAGCTGGGCGAGGGCGCTCTCGATCTTCGCTTGCATTGAGGCGATGAGCGTCTGGGTGCGGTTCGCTTCACCACGAGTCTCGCGGAGGGCGACCTCGATGCGCTCACGTTCTTCGCGGGTGGCCCTGGTGCGGCTTTCTTGATCGGCGAGTTGGATTTCCTTCTCAGCGATGAGGCGGCTGAGTTGATCCAACGATTCATTGGCGGCGACGCAATCGAACTCCTGCTGGGCGAGTTTATCGCGAGTGGCAGCGATTTCCTCGTGATTCTGGCGGATGCGGGATTCGAGCTCGGCCTTGCGCTCATCGTTGAAAGCCATGCGGCCCGCGGCGGAGTTGAGGGCATTGCGGTGTTCATTGAGGCGTTGGCGTAGCTCGGCAAGCTCGCCCTCGAAGATGCGTGCGGAGTTGCGGGCTTCGGTGACCGCTTCCTCCTTGGCGGGGAGCTGCATGGCAAGCTCCGTGTCACGCACTTCAAGTCCCCTAACCGAAACGGTGAGTTCATCCCGCTCGGCGGTGAGTTCCACAAATTTCTTGTGGCCCAGGTGAGTGTCCAAAACCCGGGTATCCGCGGCGAGTGCTTGATAGCGGCGGGCCTTGGCGACCTGGCGCTTGAGGGAATTCATGCGGCGTTCTTGCTCGGCGAGCACATCGGAGACGCGGAGGAGATTGGCTTCGGTGAATTCGAGTTTGCGCAGCGCTTCCTTCTTTTCCTTTTTAAATTTCGTGATGCCGGCGGCTTCTTCGAAAACGGCGCGGCGTTCTTCAGGTTTCGAGGAAAGGATTTGGTCGATCTGGCCTTGCGCCATGATCGAGTAAGCCGTGCGGCCGATGCCAGTATCCATCAGTAGATCGTGGATGTCCTTGAGTCGGCATAGCGTGCCGTTGATCCGATATTCGGAGCGACCATCCCGGAAGACGCGGCGGGTGAGGGCCACTTCGTTGAAGTCCACTTTGAGCGGTCCCTCGCAATCGGCCATGGTGAGCGTGACTTCTGCCATGCCCAGCGGTTTGCGCTTCTCGGTGCCGTTGAAAATAACATCCGCCATTTCTCCGCCGCGCAGGGCCTTGGCTGAGGTTTCACCGAGCACCCAGCGGATGGCATCGACGACGTTGGACTTGCCGCAACCGTTCGGGCCGACGATGCCGGTGACGCCTTGGGCAAATTCGAAAAGCGTTTTGTCCGCGAACGACTTGAAGCCGTGGATTTCCAGAGTTTTGAGATACATGCAGATAGGAGTGGTTAGAGGTGAAGTCCGAGAGGGAACCGGACTGCCTTCAAATTAGCTCCATTCCTGAGATTGGCAATCCATCAGGGGATGAACACACTGCATGTGGTGGTAGTTTTTCATATTGGATACCATATTTGGTGTCTCTCGGTATTTTGGAAATCTTAATTGAAATGCAAAACCGGCCTTCAGAGGGCTCATTTCTTGTCCTTGGCGCGTTGGAAGCGGGAGCGGCGCTCGGTCTCAGAAGGAGGGCTGACGGGCGTTTCCACCGGGGCGCTGGGCGGCGGCTGAGGAGCTGCTTGCGGCACGGGTTTTGGAGTGCGGATCTTTGGGCGAGGTTCCTGAGGGGTGCGTTGGGGAAGCGAAAGTTGGGGGAGTTTCCAGCCGGTGCGGGTGAGCAGAGCTTCTGTGAGGACAAGCAGCAGCAGTGCGATGCCGAGTGGCAGGCGGAGGGATGTTTCCGCAAGGTAGGGTGGGCGGAGCCAGGCCTTGGAAAGATCGAGCAGCTCGCGACCTTTCGTTTGGTTGGAGACCGCGCGAAGCTCAGCGAGGCGCTCTGGATCGAAGTCCCACTCGATTGATGAGCCGACGCTCAGCGGGCCGAAGGGCAGTGCGTTTCCGCCGACTTGGACGGCCCCGCGCACGACGCTGCCTTCGGCAAGATCCCGCGTGACGGAAAAATGACCAGGAGAAATCCGGCGCCATGGGAGATCAAGAATCTGGCCGTTGGAATCATCCTTGAGACGGATCCTGGGTGGTGAGGCGGCGAGTTTCTGTGCCCATAGATCGGAATCATAGAGCAGATCCAAGGTCAGCCGGGTGCCATCCAAGCGATGGCGCAGGGCGATACCGGATGGGCTGGCATCTCCCATCAGAAACCGCCCGACCGTCTGGAGAAAATCACCGTAGCCGGGCCATTTTCTAGCAGTTTCAGAAAACTCGCCGCCTAACGGAAATGAGATGGCGGCACTGCGGCCCAAACCACGGCGGGCGTGGGCCATCAAGGGGGCAAGGTATTCATCCTTCGAGATCAAGGAAACGGTGGCATCTTCCCTCGCATAAGAAAGATTGTAGCCATCGGCCTGAGAAAACCAATCAATGGGTTTGGGCGAAATCTCCGACCAACGCCCGGTGGCCTGCACGGACACCGGATCTTCGATAAAGGCGGAACGAGCAATGGTCACCGTCTCTTGAGCGAAGATTCGTGGGATGTCCATCGGCTTGTCAGAGAAAAAGATTCGCCCGTTTCCAAGCTTGGCGATTTCCTCCAACAACGCGGAGTCGATATCCTTGTCAGTGCCGAGGCCGATGACGGAAATGGTCGCGCCTTCATCCGTCATGCTCTTGATGAGGTTCTTATAGTCGCCGGGTTCCTCCGAGTCCTGCGCATCTGAGAACAAGATGAGATGGCGGGTGCCGGCGGGGGATTTTTTCAACTCATCCCAAGCGGCCTTGAGCCCATTGTAGATATAGATTCCGCCACCCGAGGATTTCACTTTGCGGACACGGTTGCTGAGTTCCTTGCGGCGCCCTTCGATGCGGGTGAGCGGGACGACGGTGGTCGATTCACTATCCACGGCGAAGACGGCGACCTGGTCCATCGGCCCTAACAGATCTATAGCATTGGCGGCACCGGAGTTCGCGAGATCCATCTTCGTTTTCCCTCCGCCCACTTCCACGGCCATCGAGCCGGAGCGATCCATGACGATGGCGAGGGCGACGGCGAGCTTGCGGTGCTCGGATTTCAATTCCATCGAAACGGGCAGAAGCGCATCAATCGGCGATTGGAAGTAGCCGCCGGAGCCAAACGAATGCTTGCCACCTGCCATCAACAAACCGCCGCCTTGCTCGCGCACGAAGAAATCGAGTGCTTTCATGAAATCGTCCGGAATCTCATGGGCGGGGACATTGTTCAGGATCACAGCGCGGGCACCTGCGAGAATGCCGGGCTTGAGCTGGGATGGATCAGAAACGGTCTCGATGGTGAAATCGAGAGCTGATAGAGCCTTCACCACCGGATCATCCTGATAGCGGGTGACGAGCACAAGGCGCGGGCCGCCGGTGATTTCGATCCAGCGGGTGGCGAGATTGTTGCCGGGGTGGGGATCGTCGTTAGGGCGGATTTCCGCTTCGTATTGGAAGCCGCCGCCGCGTGGGATGCGGTCGGTGAATTCCACGGTGGCAAGACCGTTGACGAGGGTGACTGGTGATTCGGTGAGTGTTTGACCATTGCGCCGCAAAATCAGCGGAAAAGTGGCATCCGTCGCGCCACGCACCGTGATGGAAATGAGAAATGGCTCACCTACTTGGACGCGCTCGGGAAAGGCGAGGCGAGCGAGGCGGAAATCGCGTTCTTGTTCCTCGCGGATGAGTCGGAAATCGAGCGGAATGCCACGCGCTTGAAGTTGGGAAGCGGCTTCCTGCAATGGCTCGGTCGAAAATCCATCGGTAAACAACAACACCCGGGACGGGCGTTTTTCATCCGCCTGCGCGGCGATGGATTCGAGCGCGAGTGCCGTCTGGGTGAGCTTGCGCGAACCGGTGAAGGATGAGCCATCTGCTCCGAGTTCCGCAATCTCGGTGGCGTAGTTATAGTAATGAACGATATCATTGCGGCTGGGCTTTGAGGATTCCAACAAGCGCTGCCACTCAGGCAGGCCTTTATCGATGAGGTCTTCCGTGGAGTTTGATCGATCCAACAAAACATAAAGATCCAAGGAGTTTCTCTGATGCTGGATGACAGGCTCGGCAAGCGTGAGGACCGCGAGTATCAAAATGAGAAGACGCAGCGGCGAGTGAAGCTTGAGATCACGCCAAAACCAACCCAGCAGCAGAAGCGCGGGGATGAGGAGGAAGTATTCCGGGGTGGAGAAGTTCATGGGGTTTCGGATAGTTCGAGCGCGAATTTCTGATAAACATCGGGAACTCCTTCGCCTTCGCACCACCGTGCAATTTCCCGCATGTCAATTTTAGCCCTTTGGTTTCTACCAACCAACAACGCCTGGTTGTAGGAATCTCGCGACTTCCAATGAATGAAGGAGGCGAGTCGGTCTTTGACGCAGTCCGTGGGGGATAGCAGCCTGAGGGTTCTGCCTTCAACAGAGACCTCGTCAGGAATCACGGAATAGTCTTCTCCAATTTCCACGGGCCCTCGCGGGAATTCCAAACACAGGTGGGCACATTCGGGGTGTTTGAAATAACGCGATTTTGTGGGCATGAATCCGATCTTGTGAACATGACCCTTTTCCCTATTCAGAAGCAGCTCGACAAGTTTGAAAAGGCCGGAGTTCTTGTTTGCAAGAAACAAGGAAGGACTCTTGTTTTCACATGGAACACCAAATCCCGATTTGCCCGGCAAATAAAAAATCTGGTTGAGGTGGTTTACGAAGGCATGTCCCTCGAAGAAAGAGAAAGCCGTTTTCCAACCCGCCGCCGCCCGCGTTCCAAGGATAAGCCAATCATTTACAGTATGCCGTGAGCTGTTCATGCGATGGCTTTTCCGGCGGTAAATTTCCACGAAACGAGCATGGCTGCCAACAATGCGAGAATCCAAATGCGCCAAAGCGGGTCCGGACGGGTGTGGCGTTCGATGGCGGCTTGGGCTTCTAGATTCTCTTGTTCTGATTTCGCGCACGCGCTGAAATCCGCTTCCCGGGTGTCGGCGAAATAGACTGCGGCATTGAGGAGTGTTGCCTCGGCCTGCGTGGCGGTGAGAAAGCCGGGCGTGAGTGGCGCATTGCGGGCCGTTTCAGAAAACGTGAGTGACTTGCCTGTAAGATCGGTGCTGGTGATTTTGAGCGGGAGCTCGGGGTCCGCAGTGATGCGCAGCGGTTGGCCAGTCTCGAGAATGACGGATGAGGGAGCAATTTTCCGATCACGGATACTCTCGGCAAAGCGATGTAGCAGAACGATGAAGGCGGGGAGGTTTTCGGCATTCGAGAGACGGAGATCGAAGTTGAAACAGAGTTGGCGCTTGCCCTCAGCTTCGCGCAGGAAAATCAGTGGGCGCTTATCCTGCCATAGGATCACCGTATCGCTTGGCAAGCGATCAAGCTCGATGGTTTCCCGCACGAGGAGCGATTGCCAATTGAGACCATCGAGGAACGGATGGGCTTCAGCGACGATGCCGCCCTTCAGGTAGGCTCCGGCGCGAGTGCTGTCTTCGACGAAGATGATCGAGTTCCCCGGCGCTAGGACGGGATCGAGTGGGTCGTAGGATGCGATGGATAAATCGGCCGTGCTTGCATCGTTGGTAGGAGCGGCAGAATCTAAAGAACGAAGGAGTTTCTGAGTGAGATTGGCAAAGGCGGGCGAGGTGGCAGTGAAAATGTTTAGCGGCTTCGGCAGCGGGGCGACGAGCGGTAAGGTATCATCGAGCGTGAATCGATCTGCGGAAAGGACCAGCCGTACACCCTCAGCGTCTTTTGGAAATGCTGACTGCAATGTCATCATTGCGCCGGGTTCGAGGCGGATGGGACGCGGCTCGCTTTTGCTGTCGGCAGTCTGGATGAACCAGGTGCGCTCGCTGACGGATAAACCGTAGTTTTTTACTAAAGCACGCCATACCAGCGCACCTTCTTCGCTGGTAAATGAAACGCCCGTAAACCCTACATTATCAATCGGCTCCCCCACGGCGATCTGCTTGGCCTCGAAGGGTAAAGGTGTGGAGGGAGTATCAGTCAGGTAAATCACGGTGCCTTCACGCGAGACCAGAGAGCGGGCGAGGCGGATCACCTGAGCGGGATCATTGAGGCCATCCAGCGGTTGCCATTTTTCAAGAACAGCACTCAGTTCCGCGATGGATGGTCCGGTGTAGAGACGGGCGCGCCCCGGCGCGGATTCGAGGACCGTGAGTTCAAGCGCGGAGGCAGTGCCTTGTATCCTCGGGAGTTGTTCGTTGAGTTCTTTGATCGCTTCCGCTTTGAAAACGCTCATTGAGGCGGACGAATCAACGACGATGGCGATGCGTTGAATGCTGTTCGATTTCTGATAGCGAGGTTCTGCGAGAAACCAGGCGAGAAGCAATACAGCGAGCAATTGCATCCACAGCGGAACGGACGGAATCAAACGATCCAAGCGGCGGCCGCTCGCCGCATCCCGGTGGGTGCGCTCTAACAAAAAAAGGGTGGAAACTGGCAGTTCAAGTGCTTTCCGCTGAAGAAAATGGATCGCCAGCACGGCGGGAATACCGAGCAGGGCGAGAAGTCCAAGGGGATTTGCGAGGGTTAGCATCGGGCGACTATGGCGGCTTCATTACACAGGCTCCAGCGCCCCGGCAGGCACGGCTTCACGGAAGAGTGCGGTGGCAAGATCTCCTTCTGCGGGTATTCGGGCAAAGGCGGCTCGATGGCGGCGGGATTGTTGTTTCCACATTTCAAAATGTTGCGTGTAGGCATCAAGATATCGTTGCAGTGTGGCAGGCTCAATACGATGGGGGTGGTGGGTCTTGCGCTCGGGATCGATGAACTCGTAGTTCCCGGACCACGCTGGATTTGCCTCTTCTTGGAGATAAGGCGAGAAAATGACGATGCTGCCGTGGCGCTGGCCCAGGTGGCGGAGTATCGGCACGGGATCTCCGGAAAAT
Source organism: Verrucomicrobiales bacterium (assembly GCA_038221745.1). GTDB lineage: Bacteria > Verrucomicrobiota > Verrucomicrobiia > Verrucomicrobiales > Akkermansiaceae > Luteolibacter. Next base: position 937 of record JBBRIB010000046.1, on the reverse strand, counting down.
AGCAGATCGGAAAGAAAAATGCGGATGGCGTTTGATCTCAAGGCCAGGCGGGAAAGATCCGGTGGCTTCGCCGGGTCCGCCGCAGGCATGGCGCGGGAGGTGTCAAGCCAGCGGTGATTTCTGATCGATGCGGGATCAAGCGGCAGAAACGCTTCGCCACGCACGGCATGGATCGTAAGGGCGGCACCCACCGCTTGCGCGCTTTCTGCGATCAGAGAAAACAAGTCAGCAGAGCGTGCCGCCTTTGCTTGGGTGAAAAACATCGACTCCGAGGCATCGAGAATCAGGTCCACCACCGGGCGGACTTCTTCACGGAAGAGCTTCATGGTATAACTGCCTGTCCGTGCATAGGCCTGCCAATTGATATGGCGTGGATCGTCTCCCGGCGAATAGGCGCGGTGGTCTTGGAAATCCAACGAAGAACCGGTTCCGCCGCCGGTGAATTCACCGGATTGCCCCTTCCATACTCGCGAGCGCAGGGGCAAACGCAGCCGCCCCACGAGTTGGAGCGCATGTGCGTGGCAATTCTTCAGAGTTTCCTGGTCCATCGAAATTAAACTCAAGTATGACGCTCCGCTTCTTGAATGATTTCGTTCTGTGCCTTGATCAGTTGAATTGCCTTCAAAAGCAGCAGTATCATCAAAACGATATCAACAGTAATGACGCATACCAAAAGATCTGAGGTCGAAAATTCTGAATGTGCAGTCATCAACCAGATCACGAATGGGTTCCAAACGAAGAGCCAGAGGAGTCCACGATTGGACATCGCTTCAGTGAGAGCGCCAAGGACGCTTGCGAGTATGCCTGAGCCCAGAAGGAATAGTAAATAATTAGATACTCGCTGGCCTTCCCCATTGAACAAGAAGCATTGAATGACGGCGGGAAAAAGCAACGCCCCTATCATTACGTGGATGTAGATTAAATTTTCCGTGTCACC
>JBBRIB010000045.1:0-12093 GCA_038221745.1 Verrucomicrobiales bacterium | reverse complement strand
CCCGCCAAATAGAGTCTTTCGTCCAGCGCGACGATGTCCCCGAGGCCCTCAAACTCGGCGTTCGTAACTATTTTGAAAATCTCCAATCCGCCCAAGCTACCGAAGCTCCAACAATCAAAGAGTAACTCCCTTCAAAATTTCAAATTTCAAATTTCAAATCTCAAATTCTCCCATGTCCACTACCGCTGCTTCAGAGCCCGCCATCGCCCATTTCAGAGAAACCTTTGATCGCATCCGCACGGCGGTTTCCACTTTCATCGTCGGCCAACAAGAAATCATTGATGATGTCCTCATCGCGATTTGTTGTGGGGGTCATGTCTTGTTAGAAGGCGTGCCTGGTCTGGGAAAAACCTCTCTCATCAACACCATCGCCCAGGCCATTGACGTGGAGTTCAAGCGCATCCAGTTCACGCCAGACCTTCTTCCGAGTGATGTCGTCGGCACTCAGATTCTGATGGACCGCGAGGGCCGCCGCGAACTCGTATTCCAACCTGGTCCGGTCTTTTGCAATATGTTGTTGGCAGATGAAATCAACCGGGCGACCCCAAAAACCCAGTCGGCATTGTTAGAGACGATGCAGGAAAAGCGCGTCACCGTTGCCAATCACACCCATACCCTGCCACTGCCATTCTTTGTGATGGCCACTCAAAATCCGATTGAAAACGACGGCACCTACCCCTTGCCGGAAGCCCAGCTCGACCGCTTCTTTTTCAAACTCCAAGTCGGATTGCCATCTCATGACGAATTCAAACAAATCCTTGATCGCACCGGCGGGAATTCACGTCCTCATGTCAGCCCCGTCGCCCATGGGGCGGATATCCTCAGGATGGGGGAAACGCTGCGTGAGGTTCCTATCGCGCCGGAGGTGCAGGACTATTTGGTAAGAGTCGTGCGCGGCACCCACCCGAATGAAAATGCGGCGAAGTCCGTAAAACAATTCGTCCGTCATGGGGCTTCACCGCGTGCTGGCCAGGCCATGCTAGCGGCGGCCCGCGCCCGCGCTCTGCTAGATGGGCGCTTCCATGTCGCTCGCGAGGATGTCGATTCCGTCGCACTACCCGCTTTGCGCCATCGCTTGATTCTTTCCTTCGAAGGGGAAGCGGAAGGGATCAAACCGGATTTGTTAGTGAACGATGCGATCCAAGCCGCCAAAGCATGAGCGCCTCACTCACCGATCCTGCGTTCATCCGGCAATTGGAAGCGCTCAATCTATTAGCGCGCCGTGTTTTGCGCGGTTCGCTGCAAGCGGACCGCCGCACCGAGCGGCGCGGCACAGGAATCACCTTCGCCGATTATGCGCCCTACAATCCGGGTGATGATTATCGCGCGATTGATTGGAAAATCTATGCCCGCACCGAGGAACTGCTCATCAAGCTCTTCGAAATTGAAGAAGATACCACGGTCTATATATTGTTAGATTGCAGTCGCTCGATGGCCAGTAAGTTCGATTATGCGAGAAAACTCGCTGCCGCCCTCGGCTACATCGCCCTTAATGGAATGGATCGCGTGGTGGTCCATGGCATGGCCGATCATCTAACAACCATTGTCGATTCCGCCCGCAGCCGCAGCCAGGTTTTTTCGTTTCTCCGCGATCTCGAAGCTGCGGAAACTTTCGGGACAGGCACGGATTTCAACGTCTGCACCCGTTCGTTTCAGGCCCGCCGCCGGAAGAAAGGGGTCGTGTTGGTCATCTCGGATTTTTTCTATCCAAAGGGCTATCAAGAAGGTTTGAAATTCCTCCAATGGGCGGGTCACGATGTCTTTGCGCTCCAGGTCCATGACCCCGCCGACCTGACATGCTCGTGGTTGGGCGATCTCGAAATCGAGTGTATCGAAACCGCCGCGCTCCAGAAAATAACCATCACCGAGAAAGAAGCGCGAATCTATCAGGAAGCGGTCGCCGCGTGGAATGAAGGTCTGCGGAGCGAGTGTACCCGCCGGGGAGTGGGCTTGGCTTGCACCACGTCCGATGTGCCTTTTGAAGTGGTGATTCAGTCGATGTTGCGCAAAGGAGGACTCGTCGCATGAGTTTTGGCTTTCCTGCGTTTTTCTGGGCAGCGCTCGCCTTGCTGCCTCTGGCCGCAGTTTACTTCATCCGCACCCGCCCGCGCCGCCAGGCGGTGAATGCGTTTTTTCTTTGGCAGCAGGTTTTCCAGCAAAAGTCTGTGAGTTCACTTTTCCAGAAATTACGCAATCTACTCTCTCTATTGTTAGTGGCACTCGCGTTTCTCGCTGCCGTCCTGGCGCTTACCCGGCCTGTCTTCGATGAGGGTAAAACGCCTGATCTGTTAGTGATCATTGATCGCTCCGCCTCCATGCAGACCATTGAGGGCGGCAAGTCCCGGCTGGATCTCGCCAAGGATCTGGCTGCCTCATGGTTCACCGCGCTGGGTGGCTCGCAACGTGCTGCCGTGGCCACAGTCGCCACGCGACTTGAATACCACGCTCATCTCACCAATCAGGCTCGCCTTCTCCGCGATGCGCTCGATGCGATCAAACCCTCGGATCTTGCGCTTGATGCTCATTCACTTGACGAACTTTCACTGCTCTCCTCGGCAGCAGAAAAGACATCGGGAAAAACCCGCGTGCTTTTTCTTACGGACCGCCATTCGGTCCCATTGGTGCTGCCTACTGGCATTGAAGTTGTATCTATTGGCAGCGCGGCAAACAACATCGGCATCACTGCTGCGGATCTGCGTTGGGTGGCACCGGGTCAGGCCACCTTGTTCGCCTCGCTGATCTCGGATTTTCCCGAGCCACGCGAGGTGGAGATGGAGCTCGTCTCAGCAGGTGAGGGGACTCTCGCTCGTTTGTTCACCGTGCGCTTGCCAGCCCGCGGCGAAGTCAGCGAGTCCATTCCATTAGAGTCGATCCAGCCCGGTGCTTGGCTGCTGCGGATTCGCGGTAAAGATTCGCTCGCCGCCGATGATATTGCGCCGCTGGGTCTCAATTCTCCCCAGCCGATCCCCGTCCAGGTCGCCGCGAAAAATCCGTTTTTCTTCCAGCAATGCATCGCCGCATTTTCGCGGGCTGATTCACTTTTCGAGCCGATCAATGGCTTTGCGCGGCTTTCCCTCGTGGAAGGCAATCCGCCGGAGACGGAGGCGTCGCTCATTTTTGCACCGGCCGGGGAATCTCCGTTTTGGAAAACCCTCGGTGAAGAACTACCCGCGGGGCCACCCGAAGTTATTGCAAAAGAGCACCCCTTGCTGGCCCGGCTTGATCCGGCGTTGCTTGGCTTCGACGGTGCCCGCAAGCTCACCGCTCCGTCTGGCTCCGTGGTCGTTCTCGCCCATGCCGATGGCACACCACTGCTTTACACCTGCGCCGTGGCTGGGCGCACGGCGGTGGTCTTTAACTTCGATCCCGCTCGAGCAGACTTTTTCCTTTCCCCTTGGTTTCCCGTCTTCGTCCACGATGCGGCGGTGCTTCTCACAGGCCGTGAAAATCAGTTTCCCTCGGCCGTGGCCACCGGCAGTCGCGTGGAAGTACCTGGCACGGAAACCACGGGTGAGGCTGAGTTCAGAACAGGCGAAACGAACGCACCGATTCCCTATCAGATGCCTGCTTTGATTGAACGCATCGGCAACTATCAATTCACGCGCAATGCCACTGCGTGGCATCTGGGAGGCGCTGTATTTTCTGCGGGAGAATCTGGGCCAGTTAGCGCAGGGAGTCCACCACCCGAAATCAAACTCGCCTCCGGCTGGCCGCTCGCTGCGTGGCTTCTCCTTGCCGCCGTGGTCGTCGTCATCTCTGAGGAACTACTGTATCACCGGCGCAAGGTCGGCTGAAATCCTATTTTTAACCCTTCATGCAGTTTTCCACGTTCCTACCTCTTTGGCTACTTGTCGCCTGCGCCGCTGCCAGCCTTTTCGCTTGGCGGCGTTCGCTGGTAGATCGCTCGCCTGCCCGCAAGTGGACGGCTCATGGCCTCCGTCTGTTAGGGGTGATTTGTTTCATCCTTGCTCTCTGTCGGCCCTACTGGCTCTCTAACAGTGATGATCTTCACGTAGTTTATCTCGTCGATGTCTCCGAGTCGGTTGATCCGGAAGCCATTCGCCAGGTAGCGGCTGAAATCGAGCAGGCGGCCACCCACTTGCGGCCATCAGATCATTCTTCGGTCCTTCAGTTTGGAACAAGTCTTGCCCTGGCGGATCCAGCTTCGCTTCGCAAACTGGCAGACGAAGCCGCGAAAGGGACAACGGATGCCAGCCTGCGAAATTCCTCAAAGCTGGCCGAATCTTTGTTAGGCTCCAGATTGGTCCTTGATGCTGGCATGGCCCGCCGGCTCATCGTGTTTTCCGACGGTGCCTCCACGACACCCGGTGTGGATTCCGCGCTTCAAATCCTGCGGGACGAAGGGGTGGATGTGAGGTTTCGCCGCTGCGATGGCCTGAAACGCCCTGAAGCTGCCATCGTTGCTTTGGAACCGATGGCTCGCATTGCGTATCGCGGTGAGATCGTCCGCATGCGCCTGCGAATGCGCGCGAACGAAGCGATGACCGCCACTGCCCGCATCCTTCAGCGCGGGGTGGCCGTGGCATCCACCCCAGTAAAGCTCGAAGCAAATAAAGAGACCAGCGTGACCTTGGACGTGGAAATGACTGCGCCCGGAGAAAGCCGCTGGGAGGCGGAACTCCAACCGGAAAAAGATTGGTTCCCAATCAATAACCGGGTGGCCACCACCATCACCGTCAAGGGCGAACCTCGGTTGCTGGTGCTTCACCGTGATGAAAAAGAAATGCGCCCACTCGTCCGCCTGATGAAGAAGCAAGGCCTTGAGCTGGAGCTTCGCGGCGAGCGTGGCCTCCCTGAAACCATGGCTGAGCTGTTAGCCTTCGATGCCGTGGTCCTCGCCGATGTCCCCGCCACGGTCATGAACACCCGCCAGATGGAACTTCTCAGGCGCTATGTTTCCGACTTCGGCGGTGGACTCGCCATGCTTGGCTCTGAAAACTCCTTCGGCCTCGGTGGCTATTTCCGCACCCCCATCGAAGAAGCTCTCCCCCTCACATCCCGCTACGAAAAAGAGAAACAAAAACCCAGTCTGGCGATGGTCCTGGTGATCGATAAAAGCGGCTCCATGGATGGCGAGCCGATCGCCCTTGCCCGTGCCTCTGCCAAAGCCGCCGCAGAATTGTTAGGCGCGCAGGACCAGATTGCAGTCGTTGGATTCGATAGCGAAACCCGGGTGATCCTGCCGATGACCAGCGCCTCGGATAAAGGCACTGTCCTTAACTCGATTGATTCACTTGCAGCCGATGGCGGAACGGATGCCTATCCCGGCATGGTCAAGGGCCAGGAACTTTTGCAGAACGCCTCCGCCAAAGTGAAACACATGATCGTCCTCTCCGATGGCCAAACCCCTGACAACGATTTCTCCGGCCTCGTCCTGGGCATGCGCTCCCAAGGGATGACAGTCTCAAGTGTCTCACTCGGCGATGGTGCCGCAAAGGATCTGATGGAGATGATCGCCCGAGAAGGTGGCGGGCGATACTATGAAACCAACGACCCATCGAACATGCCGCAGATTTTCACCAAAGAAACCATGCAGGCCTCCCGCTCCGCCATTAAAGAGGATCTGTTCGGCACGGTGATCATGGGCGATCACCCGATCCTATCAGGCTACGAAAAATCCCAACTCCCTGACGTCCTCGGCTACGTGATGACCCAGGCCAAGCCCACTGCAAACCTTTTGATCGCGGCGGAGACGGGTGATCCCTTGTTGGCCGTTTGCCGTTACGGTCTCGGTGTCGGACTCTGTTGGACTGCGGACCTCACTGAAAAATGGGGTGGCGAGTGGCTCGGATGGGGCAATGGCGGTGCCTTCTGGGCACAGATTTTTAGAGGCATCGTCAGAAAAGAACAATCCACCGGCCTCGCTGCAAGCGGCACCATTGATCGCGACACATGGCAGGTGGATATCTTCCGCCGGGATGAACTGGATCGTCCCGTGGATCGAGTCAAATGGGATGCCAAAGCCATTGATGAAAACGGGAAAGATGTCCCTGTCTCTATCAGGCAAGCTGGCGTGGGCCACTACAAGGCAAGCTTGGATCTTGCAGGACATGATCGGGTGAATCTCAGCCTGCGGGATTTAGACCATTCGTTGATGAAAATGCTCGGTTGGCAGCGCGACTACCCTGCGGAGTATCGGTTGGACAAGGATCCGGTTTCCGCACTCGTCGGGCTGGCCGGCTTTGATCCCGCACAAGTCCGCGCTTCCCTGCCTGCCACTCCGGTCTATCAAGATATTGCCCATTGGTTTGTTTATGCGGGCTTTGGCTTCCTTGTTGGCGGGATTGCCTTGCGGAGAATCTAAGGGAGCGGCGCAGTGGTAAGATACGCGCTGCAAATCCATCAATTGGCTGAGAAATCGGCGGGAAATCTGCGTATTGTGTGCAGATGCTCTACCTCTTATTCGTGATCATTTCCCGCGCTTGCGGCCGCGGAGATAATCTTCCGCTTTCATCCGTCGCCCGCCTTCGGGTTGCACCCATTCGACTTGAAGTGCTTGCGCACCGCAGCCAATCAACAATTTCCCATCCGCACTTTGGGCGAACTCACCGCTGGTTAGAGTTTGATCAACCACTTCAGTCGGCGGGAAAATTTTCAGGCGCTTTTCCTGTCCATCATCCGTCACCACGGTGAAAGTGCCGGGCCATGGATCGTAAGCGCGGATGCGGCGCTCGATGGTATTGGCATCCTGCGTCCAATCCAATCGTCCATCCTCGCGCTCCAGCTTCGAGATATAACTCGAAAGCGTGGCATCCTGCGGAACCCGGACTGCGGCTCCCTTCGTTAAATTCTCGATCACCTCCCCGAGAACCTCGGGTGCGAGCAAGGCAAGCCGATCATGCAAGGTGCCGCCTGTTTCATCGGCATTTATCATTAGAGTTTTGATCGAAATGATATCTCCCGCATCCAGCTCCCGCACCACGTGCATGGCGGTGATTCCAGTCTCGGCATCTCCCGCGTCAATGGCGGCTTGGATGCACGCGGCTCCCCGATACTTGGGTAGAATCGAGGCATGCAGGTTGATGATGGCCTTGCTTGCAAGGGTGAGGATGTTTTTCCGCAGGATTTGCCCATAGGCCATTACCACCAAGAGCTCTGGCTCCAAGGCCTGGAGATCAGCCAGTGCATCCCCGATAATCTCCGGCTGAAACACGAGAATCCCCGCCTCAAGCGCTGCCACCTTGATGGCCGGTGGACTCAATGTCTGGTGCCTTCCGACCGGCTTGTCCGGCTGTGTGACCAGAGCAAGTGGACGCGGCCCGTTTTCCAATAGATCACGGAAGGATGGCAGGGCGATATCCCCGGTGGCGATGAAGATCAAACGCATGGGTATTTTTCGTTAGACGACTTCCTTCGCCATCGTCGCATAGATCGGAAGATTCGTAATGGTCTGGATCATCTCCGCGAGAACCTTCACCGGAGGCTGTGTGGCATCGATCGTGGTGACCCGCTCGGACGGGTAGTGATCGAGGATCGGCTTGGTCTCAGCCTCGTAGGTGGCGATCCGTTGATCGATGACCCTATCGCTCGCATCATCCAGGCGGTTTTCCTTGAGCGCCCGTTTGCGCATCCGCCGCGCGAGTTCATTGCGATTCGGGCAGGAAAGGTGGAACACCTGATGCACATCGACGTGGCGACCGATGATTTCCGCCTGGCGCACGTTGCGGGGGATGCCATCGAGCACCAGAAAATCGATGTCCGGTTTGTAAAGATGGGTGGAGCTGAGGTTATCGAGTTGCGCCTTCCAGAGCTCAATCGTGAGTTCATCCGGGACGAGTTCACCCCGGCTGGAATAGGCGAGAAATTGTCGGCCGAGGGCTGTCCGGGTATCAAGAGATCTAAAAACATCGCCGCACGCACAATGAAAAAACCTTGGCACTGATCCAAGAATACGGCCCTGCGTTCCTTTGCCTGAACCGGGAGCGCCAAGGATGATGAAGGCTGGTCTTTTTTCAATCATGGTGTGGGTGAAAGCGGGATTTGATGGATACGGAAGGGTGGATTGATGGCTGAACTGCCGCTTTGGGTCAACTTACATCTCGCGTGGCTGCCCAGTAAACCAACACGGGCACGAGGAGTGCGACATCCGCCAGCACCCGCAGCGCATCCATCGAAAAACGTCCCCGCATCCGGTTGAGTATTTGCAAAAGCGCGGCTCCTGTTAGAATTGCGTAGAAAAACGGTCGTGTCGCCATCTGATGGTCTGTGGCGGCATAGTATAAAGAGGCGATGCCCAACATGATAAGCGGAAGGGTGAGGGTGAGTTCAGCTGAGGCGTGGATTTCAATATCGGTCGTCCGGTTGGCGTGTTCCCATAAATCAATCGCGGAGATATTCAAAATACAAAGAACGGCGAAACAAAGGAATTCACGTGAACCAAGCATGTTGAAGATCCCCAGTTCAGGGAGATAGACGTGGGCCATCATGGCGGTTCCGAAGGCAAAGCCGATTCCTGCGAGGAAGTTCTTGGTATGCGGTAAGTCGGTGGATTCCTGAGCGGAAAGCATCGAAAGGCCAAAAAATCCCGCGACAATCACTCCACCCACCAGAATATAGGTGTAGATGGCAAAAGACATGTAGGCCACCACCAACACCAGGGTGACGATGAAGGCGATGATCAAACCAATGATGAAAAGCTTACGATGTTGTTGGTGGAAAGCATGGCGGGCTTCGAGTCTGCCGCCAGTGGTCCCGAGCATCGAGGCATCCAGCAGCCGATCCGCCACATAAATCCCCCAAACGGCCAGACCGAGTGTGACGTAGGCCTCCCACGGGTGATAATCCACCCGCCAGGTCTTTCCAAAAATATAGAGCCAAGCCAACGCCACAAGCGGAGCATCCACGCTCAACAAGTTGGGAAATAGCCATAATGGCTTACGATGCACCGGAGGCACGACACCGGACGATTCCTGAGCTTGAACGGGATGGCAAGCGTATTGCTGTTCAAAATGCCTATGCCATGATCGCGCGGCCCACTTCCAACGCGGCATTCTCTCCCGCAAGGTGGTTCACGAGTGCCAGGCCGAAATCAAGTGCCGTGCCTGCACCCCGCGAAGTGATGAGGTTTCCATCCACCACCAGACGCTCCCCATTCGCCGTGGCTAGCTCTGCGAGTGTGGAAGCGTGCGCGGTGAATTTCCGTCCTGCGAGCAAGCCTGCATCGAGCAGGACCAGAGGCGCGGCACAGATCGCGGCGATGGTGAGGCCATTCTCATGGAATCTCTGGGCCAGCTCGGCGCAGCGGGGATCGCGGCGCATTTTCTGCACTCCCGGGCCGCCCGGAAGCAAAAGGAGATCGAAGTCTTCCACGGTTAGATCATTGAGAAATGCATCCGCCTCGATGCGGATGCCGGAGCGCCCGCTCACCCACTTCTCGCCGAGGGTGGCGGTGGTCACCTCCACAGCGGCACGGCGCAAGAGATCGATGGGCGTTACGGCTTCGATTTCCTCGAAGCCATCCACTAACAAACAGAGCACTCGTTTTGACATGATGGTGTGAATCTAACCAAGTCCCGCCGCCCTGCGGACGCGGCCTAACACTTTTGCCGCTTCCTCACGGGCGCGCAATGCCCCTGCGGCCAGAACCTCCTCGACGTAGCCTGGATCTGCTAGAATCTCAGCCCGCTTGGTGCGCATTGATGCGAAATAATCCCAGTAAGCATCCGCGAGGCGTTTCTTGAAATCGCCGTAGCCATACCCACCGTTCTGGTGATCCGCGGTCATGGTGGAGTAGTCACTTTCATTGGCGAAAAGTTTGTAAAGCGCGAGAATCGTCGAGCCTTCGGTGGGTTTCGGCGCCTCCACGGGGGTTGAGTCCGTGAGGATTTTCATCACGAGTTTCTTCAGCGGCTTTTCCTCACCGAAGATGGGCAGTGTGTTGTTATAGGTTTTACTCATCTTCTGGCCATCAAGCCCGGCGACGACGGCGGTGTCCTCGCGGATGATAGCTTCAGGCAGCACAGCGGTGCCTTCACCATAGGTTTCATTGAGTTTCACCGCTAGATCGCGGGTGACTTCCAGGTGTTGTTTCTGGTCCTTGCCGACGGGGACTTTGTTAGAGTCATAGAGAAGTATATCTGCCGCCATCAAAACAGGATAGGCGAACAACGCATGGTTGGGGGAAACTCCGTTGGCGATCTTGTCCTTATAGGAATGGCACTTCGAGAGCAGGCCCATCGGGCAGACGGTGGAGAGGATCCATGCGAGTTCATTGACCTCGGGCACGGCGCTCTGGCGGAAAAAAACCGCGCGTTCGGGGTCCAGCCCGCAGGCGAGAAAATCGATGGCGAGTTCACGCACGTTCTCGCGCAGCGCGGCGGGATTCTGCGAGGAAGTCATCGCATGGTAGTCTGCGATGAAATAAAATGCCTCACCTTCATCCTGCAGGCGGACGGCAGGTTCCATCGCGCCGAAAAAATTCCCTACGTGGAGTTTTCCGCTTGGTTGAAGGCCGGTGAGGATGCGCATGTCCGGGAGTGTTGATTCCAAGCGGGGAAGCGGTCAAGAACTAGGACAAGCGCGGTGGAGATCGCTCAAATTTCAGAAAACAGGGCCTCCACCATTTCCACGCACTTGATGCCGGGCATCACGCTCAGATCCATCTGGTTCATCACGTAGGCAAATGAAATTCCCGTTTCAGGATCACCCAAGGCATGGCTGCCGCCGGCACCGGGATGGCCGAAGGCGGAAAGCGAGGGGCCGTAAAGCTGGCGAAGCTTTGCGCCCTTTTCATCGAGTGTATCCTGCTGGACACCGCAGGTGAAACAAGTGGGCCGCAGCAAGGTCCGGTCCTCACCCGTGGTTTGCGGAGTGGCGAGCGCATGACGGATGTTTGCGGAAAGCGGACTCTCGATGGCACCGATCGCCGCCTGATAGAATTTTGCAAGGGCCGGGGCCGTGCCCACCCCGCCCATCGCGGGCAGACCTGCGCTCCATGGGGCTGGATCGTTCATATCCTGGATGGAATGCAGCCCGCGTGGGGAGGTAAACGCCCTGCGGGTGAATGTGCCGGAGGTGGTGAGTTGTTTGTAAAATCCATCTGCCAGATCCGATTTATCCGCCTTGCCCGGATAGAGCTTCGCCACCCGCGACCATTCGCTCCCGGGTAGGCCAATCCAGAAATCCAACCCTAACGGCTTGGCCAAATTTTCCAACCAATAAGTACCGAGTGTCAAACCCGTGAGCCGCCGCACCGGTTCCTCCACCAAGCTGCCGAAGGTGCGGGGGTGGTAGCCATGACCCCCGCCTAACAACCAGGACGGAACCTGTGCCTCGATCGCTCGCACCACCTCTTCGTGCGCAAGCACACTCGCTGCCTGATCGAGCGCGGCCAGCCCGCATTGATGGGAGAGAAGGTGGGAAAACCTCGCTTCCGCCACCGGGAATTTCGGCCAGATTTCGGTGACCAAGGTTTCCTGATCAAGCCCACGACTTTCCAGCGCAAGCAACAAAGTGGCGGCAGAGGGGACTTTTGTGGCGGAATAGACAGGCACCATCGTCGCCGTGGTCCATGGCCGCTTCATTTCCTTCTCACACCAGCCGTGTCCTTGCGAGAGGATTTCAGCGCCGGCGCACCACACACTCACCGAAGCACCGATTTCCCCTCGATCGCGGAAATTCCGCTCGAAGACATCGACTACTTTATCTAACACCGAGAGATTCACCGCCATGCGTGGGTGTCGCCGATGTGAGTTCGGCCTGCAACCCCGAACTCTGATCTAGAATCAATTGCCGATCTGGATCCAGTGGACTCGATGACCATTCCTCGATCAAGCGGAATGCCACGGCCAGCATCGTAGGCCCAAGAAAAACCCCCACCAGACCGAAGGCGATGATCCCGCCAATCACCCCGCAGAAAATCAGCACGAACGGCATTTTACTGCCATGGCTGATCAGATAAGGACGCAGAAAATTGTCCACACCACTGATCACGAAGATTCCCCACAAGCACATGAAGATTCCCCAGCCTGTGCCGGATTGGGCAAACAGCCAGATCGCGGCAGGTATCCAAATCAAAGGCGGCCCAAATGGAATGACCGCGAAAAAAAACGTCATCACCGAGAGCAAGACCGC
>JBBRIB010000044.1:0-12183 GCA_038221745.1 Verrucomicrobiales bacterium | reverse complement strand
AACTATGAAAAAGTGGGCGAGGTCATCGAGATGATGGAAGTGGCGCCCTTTGCCATCCCGCTTCCAGCCAGGCTATTGATGGGAAAAGGATTGGCTGTGGCCGAAATCCCATCCGCCATTTTACTCAACCGCTACTCGGGTGACTTGGAAGTGCGGGTGGAGGAAAAAATCCCCAAAGCCCCGGAAGTGCGCACTTCGGTGTCCGCCAACGAGTTTGTCAAACTTGCAGAAACCGGTCCTTCCCGCGCCTTCATCGATAACTCACGCATCAAGCCCATCGAGGCCATGAACGAGGGTGTGGTCAAGCCGCTCAGCAGCCGCCCGCAACAGGATAACGACCGTGTGGCCCTGATTCGTGGGCCACGGGTGGAAACCAACGCCGGGCGTGATCCCGAATCCCGCTGGTTCATCCGCGGAGTGCTTCACAACCACCCTTTTTCGCTCGCGACGGGTGCGATCGCCTCCATTCTGCTCGCGTTTGTGTTACCGCTCGCCGTCGTTTCCGCAGGCCTTCTTCTACTCTCAGATCTGATGCCCGCACATTTCGAATGGGTGCCCAAATGGCTATTGGCATTTCCGGTCTCCTTGCCCGTATTCGGCTTGATTTATCTCTTCTGGGGCTTCGGCGGCGGTTGCCGGATTTGTGGGCAGAAGTTGTTTGTCCCAAGGATGTGTCTGAAAAACAGCAAGGCGCATCATCTGAAGTTTATCGGTTACATTATTCCTTTGAGTTTCCATCTGTTGGTTTTCAAATGGTTCCGCTGCACCTATTGCGGAACTCCGGTCCGTCTTAAAAAATAGCCTCTCGTGATGGTTCGCCCGTTCATCTTGCTCGTGATTCCGGTGGTGGCCCTCGCCTCCTGCTCCACTTTGGGAATAGGCGGGAAAGATAAGGGCAAAATCGAGCAGGAGAAAAACCCCTTCGGCGCGAGCGGAATTCCCCCTGAACTCCGCACCAGCACCTCGGAGGGCGGCACTCCCGTCAAGGCCGGGGGTAACGCTCCCGAAAACAAAGTGACCCTGCCCTTCACGCCGGACGAAGATCTCGTTTTCACCGATCCTGACAATCCCAACGTTGAGATCCCCGAACTCTCATCCTTGCTCTCCCAAGCCAAGCGCGGCCCTTGGGAATCCAGCGAAACCATTGCCAAAAAACGCTCCATGCGGGAAGGCAAGCCGCTGCTCATCTGGTTCACCGACTCCGAAAAAAGCCCGATGTGCAAAGCGATCAGCCAGGAACTTTTTTCGTCCCGTGACTTTGGGGTATGGGCCGATGAAAAAATCGTCAGACTCAAAGTGGATGCCGCCATCAAGGTGGACGATCCTGATCTGACTCTTGATGAAAAAGCCACCCGGGAAGTGAACCTGCGCACCTACGTGACGGCTTTGAAAAAACGCTACAAAATCCTCGGCCAGCCCAACTTGGTCATGCTCAATCCCAGCGGCGAAGTCATCGGGCGCTACCGCGGCTACAAGCGCGGCGAATCGGAATTCACCTGGGGCCTCATCAAACAAGGTGAGGCCGCCGCCACTCATTCCCACAAAGCGTGGCAGGCGGAACTTGAGAAGAAAGGTTATCGGGAATGGCAGGACCGCCAGGAACGCAAGGTCTTCGCGAAACTCACCAACTATTCCAAAGGCACGCTCAGCTTCATCGAGCCGGACGGCACCCGCTCGCGCACCACCGAGGTGAAGCTGTCGGACAAAGATCGCGCCTGGATCGCCGAGCAGAAAAAGATCCGTAACATCGAGTGACAAGCTGCCGCGTAAATGCTTTTCTCCCGGATGGCATTCTCCCTTGATCCAAGGCTCGCAGCAGGTGCCTCCGAAATCGGCAGCATCGCCGGCTGTCGCCTGCTTTTAAAAAACAACGCGCTCTTTCCTTGGTTTCTGCTGGTCCCGGAAGTGGAGGCAGGCATCGAAGATCTCCATCAGTTGGATAGCGCGCATTACTGGGAGGTGATGGCCGCCTTGCGCCGGGTCTCAGAATTTGTATCCTCTCACTTCAAGCCGGAAAAACTCAACATCGGCTGCATTGGCAATCAAGTAAGGCAGATGCACATCCACATCGTCGCCCGCACGCTGGAAGATCCCGCATGGCCCGGCACCGTGTGGGCCTTCGAAGCGAAGGAACCCTACTCTTTCGAGGACGCGGAAACCATCATCCTTTCCGCCCGTTCATTTTTTGAGATTAATTGAAACACACACATTTCCCGTCACGTTAGCGTAATCACCATGAAAAGCCTATCACTCATTCTTCTCGCTTTGGCCACCTTCGCCAGCTCGGCACCCATTTCATTATTCAACGGTAAAGACCTGACAGGGTGGACCATTGATGTGCCTGAGGCAGATCAAAACCCGGCGATTTCCCCTAGTTTCATCATTCGCGATGGATTGTTGGTCAGCCTGGGCACCCCGAAGGGCCACTTGATCACCCAGGCAAGTTATGAGAACTACAAATTGGAGATCGAATATCGGTTTTCCAAAGAGCCGGGAAACTGCGGAGTTCTCGTCCATTCCTCCAAGCTTCGTGCCCTCGGTAAAATGTTCCCCCAAAGCATGGAGGTGCAAATGATGCATCAAAACGCAGGCGATTTCTGGTGCATTCAAGAAAACATCAAAGTGCCGGAGATGGAAACCCGCCGCCCCCGGAAAACTCCTGATCAACCCTTCGGCGGTGGCCCTGGCGATGCCCGTAACATCAAGAAACTCGTTGATGGTGCGGAGAAACCCGTTGGCGAATGGAATACCATGACCGTCGAGTGCAAGGGCGCGGAAATCATCGTTCACGTCAATGGCGTATTGGTCAATCATGGCACCCAATGCACCGCCACTTCAGGCAAGATCGCTCTCCAAGCCGAAGGATCTGAAGTTGAATTCCGTAAACTCGAACTCACCCGCATCTCGCCTTGAAAATCCTCGCTCTCATTCTTCTAACCACCCTGCCGCTCTGCGCCCAAACCGGCGAAAAAATCATCGCTGCCGTGCGCCAGCAGATCGGCATCACCACCTCCTACAAGCCGGATTACGTCACTCTTGCCTATCCGAATGGTGATGTCCCTCGCGAAGGTGGAGTTTGCACCGATGTGATCATCCGCGCCCTCCGCGATGGCCTCTCGCAAGACCTCCAGAAATTGCTCAATGAGGACATGCGCGCCAATTTCCCGGTCTATCCGAATCACTGGGGCCTCTCAAAGCCGGATAAAAACATCGATCACCGCCGCGTTCCCAATCTCCGCACCTATTTCAAACGCAAGGGCTTCGAACAACCACTCCCCAAGGCAGGAGATGTTTCAACCTTCCGCCCCGGGGATATTGTCACCTGCACCATCGCCAAAACCTTGCCTCACATCATGATCGTGAGCGACCGCAGGACACCTGAAGGAATTCCTCTTGTCATCCACAACATCGGCGGTGGCGCGCAAGAAGAAGATGCTCTCACCGCATTTCCCCTCACCGGCCATTTCCGTTGGAAATGATTCTCGGCGAGTGAGGTGAATTCCCTGCTAAATTCTCTTGCCATTGGAATGGGCCGGTAATCCACTCCTCCCCGGCGGCAGACTCGCAATTGGTTCTCATAATGCGGCATGCATGATAGTTCTTCAATCATGGATCGATGAACTAAACCAACGATAACACTTAATGGATAGGACAGAGCAAACGGGAATCGAAAAGTATCTATTTCATTCATCCCACGAAATGTCACTGCGTTGGATCTTCCTCCCCTCATGCATCGCACTGGTCGCAAGCACCATCATCTACCATCTTTGGCGGATTGATGCCACGATTACGGGGGAGAATCGCCTTGTCGAAAATTGCCAGGTCTCTCTCCTGGGCCTTGCTTCCCTCATTCATTTCATCAGGAGTGGCGGTGTTCTGGGTAGCCCGCTTGCTAAAATCTGCCATCGCATCCTGGGGCTTCTGTGCGTTTCGCTGATTGTGAGAGAAGTGGATATCAATCGAATGGGCGATCCCTCAATTTGGCCGAGCATCGAGCGGGCCATCCATGTTGTTGTCGTCGCGGCCTGGTTGCCGCTGGTCGCCAGCGTTTACCGAAATCTGCGGCCCCTCTGGAAGGACAAGGCACGAATCGTCATGAGCCCTTGTGCCTGGCTGACGGGGGCGGGTGTCATTTTCTACATGCTGTCTTTTTTCTTCGATAAATCAATTGTCCCCATCCCATCGAGTCCCAGTCAACTCTGTGAGCAACTGCTGCAACTGACCGCGACGATTTGTTTTTTCTCAGCCGCATTGCATTCGTGCGGCTACTCTTCCGGGAACGAATCTCTTGGAGTCTCTTCTACCTGCTAGGCAGGTTGTTGCATGTGCAGCGCCTCTGCTGCGAGTCAAAAAATGTGCAAATTCACTTTTGAAATGGTCAATCGCCCTTCGTAGTTCACTCGAAAAACCCGCGATCTTCGGCTAAAGGCAGAATTTCCCGCTTGGATTTTCCGAGCCGTCCGGCTCTGATTGCGTGGTAATGCCTTATCTCGACGAAAACTTTCTGCTTCATTCCCCCACCGCCCGCCGTCTTTTCCATGAGGTGGCCAAGGATCAACCGATCATCGACTATCACTGCCATCTCCCGCCCCATGAGATTGCCACCAATCATCGTTGGTCCAACATTGCCGATCTCTGGCTCGGTGGCGACCACTACAAGTGGCGCCTCATGCGCGCCAATGGCGTGGACGAGGAGTTCATCACCGGCGACGATGCGACACCACGTGAGAAATTCCAAGCCTGGGCGGAAACCGTGCCTTTCACCCTCCGCAATCCCATCCATCATTGGACCCATATCGAGCTTCAGCGCTACTTCGGCATCGATCTCCTGCTCGGCCCGCAAACCGCGGATGAAATCTGGGAGCGCACCAATGCAAAACTCGCGGAGCCGGATTTCTGTGTGCATGGGATTTTGAAAAAGTTCGATGTCCGGGTGATCGGCACGACGGATGATCCGGCGGATTCGCTCGAAGATCATCACAGCATCCGGATGTCTGCCCTAACCACCCGCGTGGTGCCCACCTTCCGCCCGGACAAGGCGTTCAACGTGGACAAGCCGGATCTTTGGCAGCCATGGATCGCGAAATTGGAGAGCACTTCCGAGGTGACGATTTCCCATCTATCCGATCTATTGGCGGCCTTGCAGAAACGCCATGATGACTTCCACGCGGCGGGCGGGCGTCTCTCCGATCATGGATTTGATCGCCTCCCCGCCCTGCCCTGCACGGATGAGGAGGCCGCGATGATTTTCGACAAGGCACGCTCCGGCAAGGTGGCGAGCGCCGAAGAGAAGGAAAAGTTCTCATTCTATCTCATGGTGTTTTTCGGCCAGTTGGATGCGGCCAAGGGTTGGACCAAACAGCTCCACCTCGGTGCCTTCCGCAGTATCAATTCCGCCATGGCCAATCGACTCGGGCCAGACACGGGTTTCGATACGATTGGCGATACGGCTCAAGGTGCCTCTCTCGTTCATTACCTCGATGTGCTTGCCAGCGCCAGCGCCCTTCCGAAGATCATTCTCTATAACCTCAATCCACGGGACAACTATCTCTTCGCCTGCCTAACAGGTGTGTTCCAGGATGGGACCTTCCCAGGGAAAATCCAGTTTGGCTCAGGCTGGTGGTTCCTCGATCAAAAGGATGGCATGGAACTTCAATTGAACGCGCTTTCGGCCACCGGGTTGCTCTCGCGCTTCGTCGGCATGCTCACGGATTCCCGCTCATTTCTTTCTTATCCACGTCACGAGTATTTCCGCCGGATCTTCTGCAATCTCATCGGCAGCGAGGCAGACCGCGGCGAACTACCGGATGATTTCGAAGCCTTGTCCGGCTTGGTGGAGGCAGTCTGTTTCACCAATGCCCGCGAGCACTTCGGCTTCAATGTCTAAAGTAAAAGCCGACCCCTTCACCTTCTGAAATTTTTGCCAGACCATCTCCAACAAGCAGCGCCAAGCAACCGGATCTTCTGGATAGATCGGGCCAAGCTTGTCGGATCCGCCTGACGATTCTCAAGAAGTTTCTACCCAAACTGGCGGGCATTCGTTAGTGCTTGCGCCATCGGCTTTGGATAGAAGAAAAACAAATCTTTCTGAAGGATCATGAGTTTTTCCAGTTGCTCCACACAGATTGTATGGCTAATTCCGGTTCAATGAAAGCAGCGACTTGGAAATATGTGATCGGCTATGGAGTTTTTCTCATCGTGATCGGCCTGCTTGGCTATGCCTCGAACCCTGAAAAAGCGAAAACCGCGCTCATGAGCGGGGGCATGTTTGGCACTCTCAGCATCATCTGGGGGGCCGTGATGGCCAAGGGCATGGGCTGGGGACGTTATGCAGCGATGGTAACGACCTCGCTCCTGGCGGTCGTTTTCGGTTGGCGGGCATGGATGGGCTGGCAGGCGGTGATGGCAGGACAACCGAAACTCATCGCTGCCTCATTGATCACCGCGATGTTGGTGGCTTCGTTGATTCTCTTGCCCTTGTTGTTTCGGAAGACGCTCAAGGGGAGTTGAAGCGTAGCCGCATGAAAAGCTTCGGTGATGAGCCGGGTCGGTTGGGATTGAGGAAAATCAGCCTGTTCGTCCCGCAAGGATCAATCGAATCGCCGGCGGATCAATCACGCCTCGTTAATGCGGGGGCACCCAAGGCTGGATTTCGGCGGTATTCACCGGGACTGCATCCGAGTTCCCGACGGAAAAGGCGATTGAAGAAGGAGATCTGGGTGAAGCCACAATTCAAGGCAACGTCAAGAATGCTATGGCTAGTTTCATTCAGCTCACGGCAGGCCGCTTGGAGGCGCAGCTGGGTCACGAACTCACTGAAACTTCGACCACTGTGTTGTTTGAACTGCCGGGAAAAGGTGGGGCGGCTAAGTGCGGTGAGTTGCAGCAAATCCTGAAGAAGTATCTCTTCCCGGAAGTGATTGACGAGATATCGCACAGCCTTGGAAATGGCCTGTTGATGATGAGGCTCTGCGGAAACGAAAACGGGCTGACGCGAAAGATAGGGCCGGTTTCTTGCAGTGGCAGTGAGTAGTTTTCCCAAAATGGCAAAGAGATGGCCAAGGCGGGCAGTGTCACGGGATTGAGTGAGTTCCATCATGAGGCGGCTGATTTCGCCTGCACTGTTTCCCATCAGGTGCAGGCCGCGGCTGGATTGTTCAAACAACTTCCTGTTACATTCATTCTCAGGAAAGGCCCAGAACGGATGATCCAATGGAAAGTGCCACTGAAGCGAGAGTCCCGTGGAATCACCCATCGCGTGCCAGTAGTGAGGAAGATTCGCGCCTAGCAGAACGAGGTCGCCAGCTTGGAATTCACCAATGTGGTCACCCACAAAGCGGGTGCCGTTCCCGCTTGTGAACAAGGTGAGTTCCATTTCAGGATGGAAGTGCCAATGGCTGCCAACCCCGGCAAGAGAGACGGATTGATCAGGGCTTAGCACGCACTCCACCTCCAACACCGAGCGGTTCCAACGCAGTAAACGGAATGATTGTCCCTCGAAGAGAATGATTTGTTCGCGGATAGGTCGCACGCTTCAATTCCTACATTGATGGACCCGAGTCCGTCAAACGCCAATGAGACAATAGTCGCAGTTTTTGATCGGCAAGGCGTAGAAACGGCCTGCGGAAATCGATAAGCTCCGCGTATGACCCAACCCACAAACTACCGTTTTTCCTTCGGCCCTTGGAACATCAGCGAAGGCGGAGATCCTTTCGGCCCCGAAGTGCGCCCTGCGTTTCCACATGAAGAAAAATTCGCACTCTACAGGCCGCTCGGGTTCGAGGGAGTTCAATTCCATGATGATGATGTCGTGCCAGGCATGGATGATCTTTCCCCGGATCAAATTTCACGCAAAGCCGGCGAAGTGAAAACGATGCTTGATAACAGCGGGCTTATCCCTGAATTCGTCGCCCCACGCCTTTGGTTCGCCTCACAGACCGTTGATGGCGGTTATACTTCCAACAGCGCCTCGGACCGCGCCTACGCATGGTCGCGCACCCAGAAGTGCATCGATATCGCCAACGCCATCGATTCCAAGGCCATCGTTCTCTGGCTCGCCCGCGAAGGCACCTACATCCGCGAAGCGAAGGACGCGAAACTCGCTTACCAACGCATCCTCGAAACGATCAACAACATCCTTGCCTACGATCCGAAGATCGAAATCTGGATTGAACCCAAGCCCAATGAACCCACGGACCAAGCCTACGTGCCGACCATTGGACATGCCATCGCCCTCGCTTATGCCTCCAGCGATCCATCCCGCGTGAAAGGTCTCATCGAGTCCGCCCACGCGCTGCTCGCGGGCCTCGATCCCTCTGACGAAATGGCCTTCGCACTCGCCCATGATAAACTCGGCTCGGTTCACCTGAACGACCAGAACGGCCTGAAATACGATCAAGATAAAAACTTCGGTGCCGCCAATCTTCGTGGCGCGTTCAACCAAGTCCGCGTTCTCGAACAGTCCTCCTACGGCTCCCGTGGCGAATTCATCGGCCTTGATGTCAAGGCCATGCGCACCCAAGCAGGTTCCCCGGTCACCGCCCATCTCACCGGTTCCCGGGAACTCTTCGAAATCCTCGTGGAGAAATCACGCACCTTTGATGAGAAGCTCGCACAACAGTTCCGGGATCATCGTGACTACGAAGCGCTTGAACTTTATACCCTCAAGCATCTCCTCGGCACCAAGTGATAGAAATTCTTTCATGAAATCCTTCCGCCTGAACCGCCTTTTCAATCCGATCTCCAACCGCTGTTTCGATGTCGCCATCGATCACGGATTTTTCAATCAACCCGGCTTCCTCGGTGGAATTGAAAACATGCGGGAAGTCGTCCGCATCCTCGTCGATGCGGCACCCGATGCCATCCAGCTCACCACCGGCCAAGCACGCCTTCTACAGTCCATTCCTGGCAAAAACAAGCCTGCACTCGTCCTTCGCACCGATGTCGCAAACGTCTATGGGAAGGAGCTTCACTCCACCTCGTTTTCCCTCATGCTTGAGGAGGCAGTGCTCCAGGCGGTACGGCTCGATGCGGCCTGCCTTTGTGTCAATCTCTTCCAGATCCCGGGCGCTCCCGAGGTGCATGAACAATGTGTTAGGAATATTCTGAAACTTAAAGTTCAGGCGGATCACTATGCGATGCCAATGATGGTGGAGCCACTGGTTTTCCAGCCAAACTCCATCGCGGGCGGCTACATGGTCGATGGGGATCTCACCAAGATCACCCACCTTGTCCGCCAAGCGGTTGAACTCGGTGCGGACATCATCAAGGCGGACCCCACCGACGATGTTTCCGAATACCACAAAGTGGTGGAGATCACTTCAGGCATTCCCATCCTCGTTCGAGGTGGCGGCCGGGTTTCTGATGAAATCATTCTCCAGCGCACCCGCGATCTCATCGCCCAAGGAGTCTCCGGCATCGTTTACGGGCGCAATGTGATCCAACACCCGGACCCAAAGCAAATCACCCGGGCTTTGATGGAAATCGTTCATGGTTGAGGGTTGCATGATGGGTGCCCTCCCTTCCACCATTTAAGTGCTTAAGCCCATCCCGCCGCTCGCCACAACCCGCTTTCTACTTTGGTTTTCAAATGAAAAAAGTATCCATCGCCATCATCGGAGGCGGCCTCATGGGCCGTGAAATCACCAGCGCCTTTGCTCGCTGGTGCGCCATCGAAGACTGCCCCGTCACACCGGTTCTCACTGCCGTCGCGGATCTCAATCCGGACACCCTCGCATGGTTCCAGCGCATTCCCACCGTCACCCAACTCACGGCGGACTATCACGAAGTCCTGGCGAATCCAGACATTGATGTCGTTTACGTCGCCGTCCCTCATCACCTCCACGAGCAGATCTACCTTGATGTCCTCGCTGCGGGGAAAGACCTGCTTGCCGAGAAGCCCTTCGGCATCGATCTTCCCGCCGCCCGGCGCATCGTTGCCGCCGTTGAGTCTTCCGGTCGCTTCGTGCGGTGCTCCTCGGAAATGCCGTTTTTCCCCGGTGCCCAGCGCGCCTTCGCCCTCGCAAATTCCCCGGCCATCGGGCGGCCCTTGCAAGTCGTTTCCGGTTTCCATCACTCGAGTGACCTCGATCCCGAAAAAAACGCAAACTGGAAACGCTTCAGCAAAATTTGCGGCGAAGGCGGCGTGCTCAATGACCTCGGCATGCACGCCTGCCACCTCCCGCTGCGTCTCGGGTGGAAGCCCTCGAAAGTTTTCGCCCAGCTGCAAAAAGGTTATCCCACCCGCCCCGACGGGAAAGGCGGCACCACCTCATGCGATACTTGGGATAACGCCCTCATCCACGGTTGGTCCAACATTCAAGGCCACGAGACACCCATCCGTCTTGAAATGAAACGTCTCGCACCCGGTGCCACCAATACCTGGTTCATCGAGATTCTCGGCACCGATGGCGGAGTCCGCTTCTCCACTGCGGAACCGAAGGCGCTCCACCTCTTCGAGCGGGGCAAGGAACAATTCTGGAAACGCACCGAGCTTGGCTTCTCCACCCCGTTCAAGACCGTCACCGGCGGCATCTTCGAACCCGGCTTCCCTGATGTGATCCAACAAATGTGGGCCGCCTTCCTCATCGAGCGCGCCGGCCTTCTCGGCGATCGCTTCGGCTGCGCAACCCCACAGGAAGCCCTCGCCTCTCACCAGATTTTCCAAGCGGCCTTGCTTTCACACGCCTCATCCGCCGTCGTCCCGGTTTGATCTAACATCTCAAAAAAAACCATGCGCCAAGGAATCATCGCCGCCGGTAACTTCATCGTGGATCGGGTGAAAATCATTGATCAGTTTCCCGCTCAGGACACCCTCGCCTCCATCCTCTCCCAGGCAGATTCCAACGGCGGCGGCCCCTACAATCTCCTCAAGGATCTCGCCCTCATGCAAGTCTCCTATCCCCTCCATGCCGCGGGTCTCATCGGCTCGGATTCCGCCGGAAAATGGATCCTCCATGATTGTGAAGCCCATCATATTTCCACCACCCTGCTTGAAGTCTCACCGGATTACTCCACCTCCTACACGGATGTGATGACGGTGGAATCGAACGGCCGCCGCACTTTCTTCCACCAGCGCGGTGCGAATGCCCACTTCAGCGGTTCCAACATTCCCTTTGCAGACTCCACTTCGAAAATTTTCCACCTCGGCTACTTGCTCCTGTTAGACCACCTCGACTCCTTCGCCCCGGACGGACGGACCCACGCCGCCCACCTCCTCGCCCGCGCCTCCGCTGCCGGCCTCACCACCTCTGTGGATCTCGTTTCAGCCGCCCACCCGCATTTCCGGGAAATCGTCCTGAGCGCGCTTCCTCACGCGGATTTTCTGTTCCTCAATGAAATCGAAGCCGAACATCTGTTAGGTCATCCCATCGCAGTCGGCGCACCCGCCGAGATCGCAGCCGCCGCGAGTGCCTTGCTCACTCACGGCACCCGCCACACCGTCACCTTGCACACGGCCGCCCATGCCGTTTCCGTCTGCCGTTCCGGAGAAATCCACCACCAAGCCGCCTTGCAGATCCCTCCCGAGACCCTGCGCGGGACCAACGGTGCGGGTGATGCCTTCGCCGCAGGATTCCTTCACGCCATCCACGAAGAACTCAGCATTCCCGCTGCCTTGGCCCTCGCCGTCCGGGTGGCTGCGGCATCGCTTACCCACCCCACCCCTTCCGGCGGAATCGATCCTCATTGTCTCAATCTTTGATTTGATGAAAAAAACCGGTAGGCCGCCGCGTTAAGTTCACCTATGATCCGAAATTTCATTACTCCCCTGATTCTTTCCGCCGCCACGCTGCATGCGATGCCTGTTTACATCGGCACAAACACCGGCGGCAGCGGTGCCAGCAAGGGCATCTATCGCGCGAATTTCAATCCTGAGACCGGGAAGCTCAGCGAGCCGTTGCTGGTCGCTGAATATTCAAATCCGGGCTTCCTGGCGCTGCATCCCAAGAAGCCCATTCTCTACGCGGTGGGGCAGCCGAAGACGGCTTTTCCTGATGGCACAGGATCGGTGGCTGCTTTCAATGTGGTGGATGATCGCCCGCGGGAATTCATCGGCGAGGCATCCGTCGGCGGGAAAGGCGCATGCCACTTGGCGGTGGATTCCACGGGTGCCACGGTGGCCATCGCGAATTACGGTGATGGAACCATTTCAACGGTAAAGCTGGATGAAAACGGCAAGCCGGG
>JBBRIB010000043.1:0-12290 GCA_038221745.1 Verrucomicrobiales bacterium | reverse complement strand
TTCGAGTTCGGCGATCTTTGCTTCCAGAGTGGCGAACTCGGTCTCCAACGGCTTGAGGACTTTGGATTTCATTTCCCGTTGCTCGGCCTCGATGCGGCGTTGTTCCTTGCGGTTCACACCGGGGGTGGATGGGCGGGATGACGATGAAGGGGTGGCAGCGGCTGGAGCCAAACTGGTGAGACGGGGAGCGATGCCTTTTTTCGCAGCTTCATCCTCTGCGGATTTTTCCAAATAGTATGTGATGTTCCCGGCATAGAGCGTGGGCTGTTCGCCTGGGCGGAATTCGAGGGTTTTGGTCACCAACGCATCAAGGAAGTTCCGGTTGTGGGAAACGATCATGACGCTGCCGGGGTAATCGACGAGGGCGCGCTGGAGGACATCCTGCGATTGCATGTCCAAGTGGTTGGTAGGCTCGTCAAGAATGAGGAAATTCGCAGGCCGCAACAGCATACATACGAGGGCCACCCGCGAGCGCTCACCACCGGATAGGACACCGATCTTTTTAAAGACATCGTCGCCACGGAAAAGGAAGCAGCCCAACAGATTTCGCGCATGCGGCATGGACTCACGTGAGGCGGCGGCCTCGACCGTCTCGAGAACGGATAGATTCGGATCAAGCTCATCGGCGTGATTCTGGGAGAAGAATGACGTGGCGACTTTGTGGCCGAACGCGTGAGTGCCGGCATCCGGTTCCTCTTGGCCGGTGATCAGGCGGCAAAAGGTGGATTTACCCGCGCCGTTCGGGCCGACGATGGCGAATTTCTCACCCTTGTTGATTTCAAAATCGAAGCCGCTGAAGATATTGAGCGCACCATAGGATTTGGCCACGGCCTCGAGCTTGGCGACGGTGTGGCCTGAATTCGGCGGGGGTGGGAATTTGAAATTCATCACCGCATCGTCCTGCTCAGGTGCGGGGATGCGTTCCACTTTTGCCAACAGCTTGATCCGGGATTGGACGAGAGTGGCCTTGTTTGCGGAGGCGCGGAAGCGATCAATGAAGCGCTGGGTCTCGGCAATTTCGCGTTGCTGGGCGGTGTATTGCTTGACGCGGATTTCCTTGCGGAGGACCGACTCACGCTCGAAGTAGGAGAAGTTTCCCGCATACTCCTCAGCGCGCCCATGGGAGAAGGCGATGGTGCGGGTGCAAAGCGTGTCTAACAGGGCGCGATCGTGGGAGATGAGCAGGATGGCACCGGGGTAGTTGACCAGGTATTGCTCCACCCAGATCTGGGTGCCGATGTCCAAGTGGTTCGTCGGCTCGTCGAGGAGAAGGACTTCGGGTTCCTGGAGGAAAAGCTTGGCCATCGCGATGCGCATTTGCCAGCCACCGGAGAACTCCGAGCAATCGCGGGTGAAGTCCTTGGTTTGGAAACCAAGGCCCTTGAGCACGGACTCGATGCGCGGCTTCATGCGTGCGGGGTCCATGGCATCAAGCTGAAGTTCGAGCTCGCCGATTTCCTCTAATAAATCTCCATAGGGCGAGGAGCGGGGATCGAGTTTGATGAGTTCGTTGGAGAGGCGATCAATCTTTTCCGTGAGGGCCATGGTCTCCCCGAAGGCGGATTCCGTTTCCTGCCAGAGGGTGCGGCCTTTGACGTGGATGCCTTCCTGCGGCAGGTAGCCGATGCGGGTGCCGCGGGGTGCATGGATGGCTCCGGCGGTGGGGCGGACGATGCCGGCCACGCATTTCATAAGGGTGGATTTGCCCGCGCCGTTGTGACCCGCGAAGGCGATGCGCTCGCGCGGTTGGACGGAGAATGCGAGATCGTTGAACAGGACGCGGGCGCCGAATTCAACTCGAAGGGACTGGATGGAAATCATCTGGCGGGGGAGGTTGCACGTCTTGGCAGCGGGGTCAAGACCGGGAGCGCGGCAACATGGGCTTAAACCCACGAAACAAAGGAATTGCTTTAACTTTCCAGGAACTTGTGCCCCAGAAAATCCCGCTCTCGCCGAAGTGCCGTTCCATTTATCTTCCAGCGGCGCTTATTGAGACGACGCTTCAGGTTGCAACCTAGCCCTTTGCCAAGGCCACCAAGATGGCCTTCTGGGCGTGGAGGCGGTTTTCGGCTTGCTGGAAAATGGTGGAGGCATGCAGCTCCAGCACTTCCTCGCTGATCTCTTTGCCACGATAGGCGGGCAGGCAGTGCAGCACGATGTGCCCGGATGCGGCGGCGGAGAGGAGCTGGGAGTTCACCTGGAAGCCGGCGAACTCCAACTCTTTTTCCTTTTGCCCTTCCTGACCCATGGAGAGCCAGACATCGGTGTTGATCACATCGGCAGCTTCGGCGGCTTCTACGGGATTTGCAGTAATTGAAACATTCGGCGCGGCGAGTTTGGCAAGAAACCCGGCAGGTGGTTGGCAGGCGGGTGGCGAGGCGATGGCGAGCTCAAATCCAAGATGTTTGGCGGCCCACATCCAGGAAATGGTCATGTTGGAAAACCCATCGCCGATGAAGGCGACCTTCTTCCCTTCCCAGCTACCGAGTTTTTCCTGGATGGTGAGGAGATCTGCTAGAATCTGGCAGGGATGTTCATCGTCAGTCAGGGCATTGATCGTAGGGATGCCGGAGTATTGGGCGAAGTCCACCACATCTTGCTGGGCGAAGGTGCGGATGATGGCTCCATGGACCATGCGGCCAAGGACGCGGGCCGTGTCCTTGATCGGCTCGCCGCGCCCGAGCTGGATGTCATTGCCTGATAGAAACAAGGGATTTCCACCCAACTCACGGACGCCCACTTCAAACGAGACGCGGGTGCGGGTGGAGGATTTGGTGAAAATAAGCGCCCACGTTTTCCCGGCGAGTTGCGTGCCATCGCGGCCGCGCTGGAGTTTGAGATACGCGGCGGAATCCAACAAACCCACGATTTGTTTGGCGCTGAGTTCTTCGATGGAAAGGAGATGGTTCATGGGGAAATTAGAGAGTCGGGTGGGTAGGGGCCAGCTCCTCGAGTGTCAGCCGGATGATGGCAAGGGCTTCATCAATCTCTGCTTCCGTGACGTTGAGCGGAGGCAAGAGGCGGAAGGTGTCAGGCCCGGCGGGTGGGACGATGAGGCCGTTTTCCATCAATTTCGCCACCACCACCAGAGCGGGTGTTTTCCCTTCGGGAGTGGCGATGAGGGTGGGATCGAGCGCAACTCCCAAGAGAAGGCCGTTGCCTCTGATCTCGGTGATGATCGGCAGCTTCCAGGACTTGATGGTTTCGCGGATGCGGACTTCCATCAGGATGGCGTTCATCGCGAGATCCTTTTCACGGATTTCCTTGAGCACGGCGAGCGAGGCGGCACAGACGAGTGGATTCCCGCCATAGGTGGAGCCGTGGGAACCGGGACCCATCAATGAAGAAAGAGCCGTGCCATCGGGATCGACGGGGCGATCGCTCAGCCAGAACGAGCCGATCGGCACGCCACCACCCATGCCCTTGGCCCATGAGATGCCATCGGGCTTAATTTCAGGGGCGATCATCCGCCAGGCCATGGCATCGCCACAACGGCCGAAACCGGCCTGCACTTCATCGATGAGTAAAAGCAGATCATGTTTTTTGCAAAGATCCGCCACCGCGCGGAGAAACTCGGGGGTGGCGGGGTTCACTCCGCCTTCGCCTTGGATAGGCTCTAACAAAATGGCGGCGGTTTCCGGGCGGACGGCATTTTCCAAGGCGCCGATGTCATTGAAGGGCAGGTAACGAAAACCCGGGAGCAGAGGATCGAAGCCCTCCTGGATCTTCGCTTGGCCGGTAGCGGACATGGCCCCGAGCGTGCGACCGTGGAAGGATTGCAAGAAGGAGATGACTTCATAGCGCTGGGCACCATCGGCTTGCGGGCGCTTGCGGCCAAAGCGGCGGGCGGATTTGATCAGGCCGTCAATGGCCTCGGCACCTGAGTTGGAAAAGAAGACTTTGCCCGGGATGCGGACGTGGTGGACATTGATTTCCTCGGCAAGTTCCGCCTGGAGCGGAATCTGATAGAGATTGGAAACATGGATCAACTCATTGGCCTGGGCACGGATGGCCTCGACCAGGCGCGGATGACAATGGCCCAGCGAACAGACGGCGATGCCCATGCAGAAATCGAGGAAGCATTTCCCATCGGCATCCCACAGCCGGCAGCCCACCCCTCGCACCGGCACCAGCGGAAACCGCCCGTAAGTGGGAAGAACGTGTTGCGCAAACTTTTCGGCAGTGGTCATGGATGAGTGGGGAAGGGGCGGAGGCTAGCGCCATTCCGGGAAATGGCAAAGCAAGAATCAGGGGTGCGAGTGGTCAAAAAATCAGAGCAGGTGGTAGCTCGATGACGGTTTCCCGCAACGTGACGAAGACCCGGTCCTGCGGGTCTGGTTTCATGATCGCACCGCCCGTGAAGCTCCCGAAGGCCGGTAAAACGAGTGTGTTTGTGCGGAGGAGGAAACACGGCAGGCGCAAGGAAGTGCGTTTCCCATCGGGGATTTTCACCACCGGATGCCAGTGCCCGGCGAGGTGCAGGGTCTCGCCAGTGGCATCCGCAGGATCGTGAACGACGCAGAGGTCATTGCCCAACTCAATCTGGCTTACCGGGTTGAGCCGTGCGGGGAGCTTGGAAAGTTTCCGATCATGGTTTCCGACAACAAGAGTGACGGGGATGCTTATGTCTGTTAGAAAATCCGCAAGTGCGGCTTCAAGTTCGGGTGTGATGCCGGAGGGCGCATGAAAGAGATCTCCGGCGATGACGAGATGGGTGGCGCGATACTTTTTGCAAAGCTCTGACAATCTCGCAAAATCACGCGCCGTGTCACCCTCCGGCACCGCCAGCCCACGGGCACGGAAGGCCGCGGATTTCCCGAGGTGGATGTCCGCGACGATCAGAGTGGAAATTGCGGTTAGAAAAACCGCGCCTTCCGGCAGCAGGGTGAGTGATTTGTTAGAAAATGGCGACATCGTTGCTAACCGGCGGCATGGTTGAGCGTGCGGAGCATGGCTTCGAGGCGGGTGGCGGCATCGCCCGCAGGCAGCGTGGCGGAGAGCCGGTCCGCCCATAAGGGAAAGGCCATGGGAGTGAG
Organism: Verrucomicrobiales bacterium; assembly: GCA_038221745.1. Classification (GTDB taxonomy): domain Bacteria; phylum Verrucomicrobiota; class Verrucomicrobiia; order Verrucomicrobiales; family Akkermansiaceae; genus Luteolibacter. The sequence goes on along the minus strand of JBBRIB010000043.1, from coordinate 7,254 downwards.
ATTTTCGGTTTCCACGAGGTGCATGGGCATGGCTTCGAGCTTGCGGATCACGGTGGTGAGGCGGGTGAGTTCGAGTTGTTTTTCCATGATCTCACGCTGGGATTGGAGGAGGAGAAGGTTTTCCGGATCGTAGCGGTGAAGGACCTCGTAGAGAAGAGAGGCGCTGGATTGCAGCTCGCGTTGGGAGCGGTCTTTCTGGCCAGGAGGCGTTTGCAGGATGAGGCCGGAGACGCGGGCGATTTCGCGGAACTGCCTTCTCGCGAGCTCAGCGGTATTCATGCAGGCGATGAGGTCATCGAGCAAATTTTCGCTCGTGAGATGGCAGCGTAATGACTCTTCATCCAGCACGAGGCCACGCTTGGAAGTGAGGGAAAACCCGTAGTCGTTCTGAGTGGTGTGGATGGATTCACCGGCGTCCCGGGAAACCCTGAAAGCGATCAACGCCGCCAGACCTTCGTGCACCAAGCGCCCGGCAAACGGATAGAAAAACAAATGCTCGCCCTCGCGCGAGCGGGCGTGCTCGACGAGGAGTGAATCATCCGCCGGGAGCCGCGACCATTTTTTCTGAATCGCGAGGATGGGCGCGACGGCTTCCATTTCCAACGAGGGGCCGCCGTTGCCCTGGAGTCTGCGGGCCATGGCGTGGGCGAGTTCACTGGACAGCGGCATCTTGTTGCCACCCCAGATGGCGACCTGGCCTTTGAGCGCGCGGGTGGCCAATTTCACGGTGGCGGTGCGCTGATGGAAACGGACAAGCGTGAGTTGTTTACCCGCAAAAATGAGTGCGGAGCCGGGTTTGATTTTTGAAATGAAGGATTCCTCGACGGTGCCGAGAGTGTGGCCATTCGCGAATTTAATGGTCACTGAAGGATCGCTTGAAATCGTGCCGATGCTGAGGCGCTGCTGCATGATCAGCCGCTTGTCATCCACGGTGTAGCGGCCGTTTTCAAGGCGGGCTTTTTGATAGCGTGGGTAGGCGGCGAGGGCGCTGCCACCGTTGGAAATAAATCCAAGCGCCCATTGCCATTCAGTGTCTGTTAGGTTTTCAAACGAATGGGACGATTGAATTTCACGGCGCATTTCATCCGGCGCGAAGGGCGTGCCAATGGCGCAGGTGACGAGGTGCTGGACGAGAAGGTCCAAGGGTTTGCGCAAGGGGCTGCGGCTCTCGATGGTGCGGGCTAGCGCCGCATCGCGAGCGGCGGCGAATTCGACGAGCTCCAAGGCATGTGTCGGCACGCCGAGGATGCGCGAGACGCTGCCGGGCTGGTGACCGGAGCGGCCCGCGCGTTGCAAAAGCCGGGCCACCCCCTTGGGCGAGCCGATCTGGATCACTTGATCGACGGGCGAGAAATCCACTCCCAGATCGAGCGACGAGGTGGCCACCACGCATTTCAAGCTGCCGTCCCGCAGGCCGTTTTCCGCGTGATCGCGCTCGGCCCTGCTCAGTGAGCCGTGGTGCATGGCGATTTGATTTTTCCATGCGCGCTTGATCGAGCAAAGTTCCTGAAACCAGATTTCCGTTTGGGAGCGGGTGTTGGTGAAGAGGAGCGTGACGTTTGCTTTATCGATCTCAGCGGCCACCTGCCGCGCCAGCTTGGTGCCGATGTGGCCGGACCATGGAAATCGCTCCATTTCTTTCGGGATCAAAGTCTCGATCACGATCGGCTTTTTCATATCCGCAGCGATCTCGACGGAACCCTCGAAGGCGGTTCCTAACAGAGCTTGCCTTGCTTCAGTTAGATTTCCCAAAGTAGCGGATAGACCCCAGATGCGGAGTTCGGGAAACCAAGCGCGCAGCCTCGCCATGCATAGCTCTGCCTGCACCCCGCGCTTGGTGCCCAGCAGTTCATGCCATTCATCGACGATGACGCAGCGCAATCCCGAGAGCTTTTCCGCAAAATCCGCATGTGTGAGCATCAGCGAGAGCGATTCCGGCGTGGTGACGAGGGTGTGAGGAAGTTTTTTGCGAAGCCGCGCTCGTAAAGCGGCGGGCGTATCCCCCGTGCGGGCCTCCGCTTCGAGATGTGGAGCGAGGAACTCCAGCGGCTCACGCAAGGCTCGCAAGGTGTCCGCCGCAAGGGCACGCAGGGGCGTGAGCCAGAGCACCTTGCAGCCAGGCTTCTGATCAAGGCTTTCCGCCAGCGGGCCGAGGTAAACGGCCAGCGTTTTCCCAAGCCCGGTGGGCGCATGAAGCATGCCGGACTTACCCGCGAGGTAGGCACTCCAAGTCTCTTTCTGGAAATCAAACGGCTTCCAGCCCCGGGTCTTAAAAAAGGGTAACAACGCCGCTTCAGGCATGGCGCAACATCGAAGTTCCACCGCAAAACACAAGAATTTGCGTCGCTCTCGTAAAATCAAAGCCGGGAACCGGAATCACCGTTACTTGATCAGGGAAACCGGCCTCACCGATTTGGGAATGACAAAATGAGCAGCTCAAAGTTTTTGCTTTACTGCCTGTGGTGGAAGATGATAGTCCCACAACATTGAACCTATCGTATGAATCATTCGCCGCCCTTTTTTCCAAATGGACTATATCACCACTGCCAATGTTCTTCTCTGGGTTTTCATTACGCTTGCCGTTTACTTTGTTTTCCTGAGTCACTGGCTGGTGGCGGGATCCTTGTTCCCGGAGTATGTGGAAAAATGTAGAAAACAATACGGGAGACCCGTAGTCACCACTCTGGTAGGTCTTTTGGTGACTATTTTACCGATTGTCGGGGGCCTCGGCAACACCAAGATTTTTCCTCCGGCATTGCAATGGATCGGACTGATCTTGGCCGCGCTGCCCGTCCTCGCCGGGCTTTTCGGCACTGCCGGCTTGGCTTTGAGGGTAGGCCACGGGATGCCATCACCTATTGATGCGGCGCAACCGTGGCGCAGCCTCTTGCGCGGAGGGACGGCCCTGGCATTGACGTTTCTACTGCCCTTGATCGGACAACTCATCGTGATGCCGCTGATTCTTGCGAGTGGCGCAGGGGCCAGTGTGCTCACATGGTTGGCGAAAAAGCCGAAAGCCCTGCAGCCTTCCCCCTTGGCGGTGGAATCTCCGCATTTCACGGAAACCCCATCATGAACGAGTTCTCCCGCCGCTCGCTTTTAAAAGTCGCCACAGCGGGTGGCGCGGTGGCGGGTATCGGCGGCTTCTCGGCACTCTCGCAGTTTTTCTCGCCGCTGCTCACAGGCCCGGAATCCGATCTCGTCGGTTTTCAAGCTCCCCAACGGGACGAAATCGATGAGTTCTCCCATGTGATCCAGCGCCTGACCTTCGGCCCACGGCCGGGCTTGTATGCGAAGGTCAAAACCATGGGAACGGAGGCCTTTATCGCACAACAACTGGCGCCTGACTCCCTTGATGATTCTTGGACGGATGCTCGCTCACGGCATTTTGAGGCATTGCATTCCTGGCCGTTAGGAGAGTTGTTAGAATACAAGGCCCGCGAGCTTCTCGATCAAATGACGCGCAAAAAAATCCTCCGCGCGACCCACTCGAACCGGCAACTGCAGGAAGTGATGGTCGATTTCTGGTCCGATCATTTCAACATTGATCCCTCCAAGGGCGACTCCAAGTGGCTCAAGCCTGCGGATGATCGTGAAGTCATCCGCAATCACGCGCTGGGTTCATTTCCCGCGCTGCTCAAGTCCTCCGCCCTGAGTCCATCAATGCTGTGGTATCTCGACGGACGCCTCAACCGCCATGCGTCTCCCGAGGATAAGCCGAACGAGAACTATGCCCGCGAGCTGCTGGAGCTTCACACCCTCGGCGTGCGCGGCGGCTACACGCAAAAGGATGTGATGGAAGTGGCTCGCTGCCTCACCGGTTGGACCGTGCGCGAGCGCGCGCAATCCCGCTTTGCGGTGGGCAAGGTGGAATTCCGGGCGGACCTCCACGACGCTGGCGCAAAGACCGTTCTGGGCGTGGAAATTCCCGCGGGCCTTGGAGCGGAGGATCTTGAGCGGGTGATTGATATCGTTTCCCACCATCCATCGACGGCACGCTATCTCGCAGAAAAACTATGCGCCCGTTTCATCTCGGACGCACCTCCTGAATCCGCGGTTCTTGCAACTGCCGAGACCTTCCGCACCAGCAAAGGCGACATCCGCCAGACGCTTCGCACCTTGTTTCATACACCCGGGTTCCGGGCCGCCCGTGGGGAGAAAACCAAACGCCCCTTCCACTTCGTGGTCTCCGCTTTGCGCGCCACTTCCGCCCGCACCAATGCAGGCCCCGCGCTCCAGGACTACCTGCTGCGCCTCGGCCATGCGCCCTTTCAGTTTCCCACTCCGGATGGCTACCCGGAAGAGGCCCAGCCGTGGATGGCCACCCTGCTTTGGCGGTGGAAATTCGCAGTGGATCTAAGCAGCGCGGCCATTTCCGGGACCTCGTTGAAAATCGAGGCGCTGCGCAAGGCCGCTGGCTCCGAGGAAGCACTCGCCGCCCATTTGTTAGGCAGGGCCGCAACGGCGGATGAACTTGAGGCCGCCGCGCAATCCGGGCTACCCCTCGCCTTGTTGCTCGCATCACCCGCATTTCAAACCTTCTAACAAATTGCCGTGAAATCCCAGGTCACCTCTTTCATCGGCACCGAAGCTTCGCCCCCCGGAACCCTCGTTATCGTGTTCCTGCGAGGCGGGGCGGATGGACTGAATCTCGTCGTCCCTCATGCGGATCCTGCCTACTACGCCGCGCGTCCCGGGATCGGCATCAAGGCTCGAGATGCGATTGATCTGGATGGATTCTTCGGCCTCAATCCCCTTCTCCGTCCACTTCACCACTGGTGGCAGGAGGGCCAGCTTGCGGTGGTGCATTGCGCTGGATCCGAAGACGAATCCCGCTCCCATTTTGATGCCCAGGATTTCATGGAGCATGGGGGACTTGCGGCGGGCGGTTGGCTCGGGCGCTTCCTGCGCGTGCGCCCGGACCAAAGTGAATCCCCGCTGGCTGCCGTGGCCATTGGCTCACAACTGCCCGAGTGCCTGCGGGGTGCCCCCTCCTGTGCCGCCATCCAGTCGCTCGATGATTTCGGCTTCGGGCCAAACCTTCCCGCAGGTTTCCTCACTAATCTTGCCGCTTTATATAAGCTCGCTCCACGCCAACTCGCGCCTGCGGGCCAGAGCGCGATGATGGCCCTTGAACGGATCGATGCCTTGCGTTCGCAGAATCCAACATCTTCAGGCGTCACCTATCAGACGGATGATTTCTCGAATGGCCTGCGCCAAATCGCGCGCTTGATCCATGGCCGCGTGGGATTGCAGGCAGCCACCATTGATCTCGGTGGCTGGGATTCACACATCACCAGCTCGGTGATCATGGATCCACCCTCCCAGCGGCTCGCCAATGGCCTGAATGCCTTCGCGGCTGATCTGGGGCCGGAACGCCTCGCCCGCACCCAGATCGTGGTGATGACCGAGTTCGGCCGCAGGGTGGCGGAAAACAGCGCGGCAGGCACCGATCATGGCCGCGGCAGCGTGATGTTTTTGTTAGGGGGTGGTATCGCCGGGGGAAAAGTCCATGCATCATGGCCGGATCTTGAGCACGAGCTGGCCGGGCCGGGCGATCTCCCCGTGCGCCACAACTATCGGGATGTCCTCGCTCCTGTTCTCAGCCGGATCGCACCCGGCACGGATCTCGCCAAAGTTTTCCCCACGCATGCGCTTGCCCCTCTGGCTTTGTTTTGAAGGCTGGGAACCCGATTCTTTTGATTTCCGGAATCGCCCCCTTTCAATTTCCACCCCGTAGAATTTCCAGTGGGGGATGGTGACAAACGCCCCGGCTGAGAGCGAGGCCGCCGAGGACCGAGATCGCCGTGACCGTCGCGAAGGCGGCCAAGAGGAGCGCCGGATCAGGCCATGGAGGGGCTTTGAAAACGAAAGTCGCCAGTGCCGCATTCGCCGCCACCGCCAGCAACACACCGGTCAGCGCGGATAGCACGCCAAGCGTGGCATACTCGATCACCAGGATCACCCGCACCTGCCTCGCCGAGGCACCGAGCGTCCGCAGCAACACGCTTTCTTTCAGCCGCACATCGCGCCCGTTCAGCAAGGTCCCAATCAGGATCGGCAAACCGGCCAGCACGGAGAATCCGCCCAACACGGTGACGACGGTCGAGATCTTGCCCAGGATATCGCGGACCGTTTCAAGAATCAGCGTCAGATCTATCGCCGTGACATTTGCAAATTTCCCGGCCAGCTCACGCTGCAAGTCTCCCGAGGCGGCAGGTGTCGGCGTGCGGGTCGTCACCACATGGAATCCCGGTGCGTCTTCCAGCACCCCCGGCGGGAAAACCATGAAGAAGTTCAGGTTGAAACGGCTCCAATCGACGCGCCGCACGCTCGTCACCTTCGCTCGGATCGGCATGCCTTGAACGTCCAGTGTGATCTCGTCCCCGATCCCCACCTTCATATCCTTGGCAATGTCTTCCTCCAAGGACATCGGCACGATTCCGGCTGGATCCGCCCGCTCGGTGGTAAACTCACCCGCGATCAAGGTCTCGGTGAAATTCAGCCTGTCACGATAGGTTGAGCGGAACTCGCGCCTCGCCAACCAGCGTGGCACGCCCTCCGCCTTGCCGACTTCCACGCCACGGATCGATTTGATCCGCATCGTCACCATCGGCTCACTCTCCAACACCGGCAGCCCATCGGCATCCAACACTTCCTTTACCCCCGCCACCTGGTCCGGCTGCACATCGATCAAATACAGGTTCGGACTCTCCTTCGATTGTTGAATGCTCAGCCGATTGTTCAGAAGTTTTCCCGCCGAAAGAATCGTCACCAGCAGAAAAGTTCCGAGGCCAAGTGAAAGCAGAAACAACAATGTCTGATTGCCGGGGCGATGAAGGTTCGAGACTCCCTGGCGGATCAGATACGGCCAGCTTTTTCCCACGATCCGGCGCGTCACCCACATCAGCCCGCGGGCCACCGCCGCCAGCACCAGAAAAGCCCCCACCATCCCGCCGACCATCGCCAGCGAGCGTTTCCAGTTCGGGTCATTCGCGTGCGCCACGAGTATCATCAACCCTGCCAACAAGGCATAAACCGGCAGCGTCCGCAGCACCCCACCCTTTAAATTGCCACCACTGCGTAGAGTCACCGCCGGTGAAATTTCGCGGATCTTCATCAGCGGCAGCAGTGCGAACCCACAACATACTGCAAATCCGGTAATTGTCGTCTGCATGGCGGTTTTCCATTCCGGGGAAGGACTCACCGAGATCGGCAATTCACCTTGGAAAGCCGCCAGCAGCCCCATTTGCA
>JBBRIB010000042.1:0-12348 GCA_038221745.1 Verrucomicrobiales bacterium | reverse complement strand
GATCCTCTTCGGCTGCAAAAACAAAAAACGCACCGAGCAGATCGAGGGAATTCTGGACACGCTGAAGGGCCGGGGGCAGTTGTGAGAATCCATCCCACCGCGGGCACCGGATTCGAACCTTGCTACTGGATTGAGATCAGCTACGGTTCTGGGCATGCAAACCGTCACGCACAAGGAGCTTGCCGCCGTCGAGAAGAAGATCGACGCACTGAACTTGCTTGGGAAAAAAGTGCGGAAATTGGAGAAGGAATTGGCTGACCTTACCAAACGGATTGAAACACCCAGGGATTGGCGCAATGCCGTGGGCACCTTGACCGACAATCCGATGTCCCGAGAAGCCGACGCACTCGGGCGGGAGTTCCGCAGGAAACAAAAGAAGCCGTGAGCCGGTGGTAGTTCTGGATACCGATCATTTGACGGAACTCGGATATGGCACGCCGCCAGGAAGGCGCTTGGCCGCGCGCATCAAAAGGTCTTCAGAGAAGGACGCAATTACGATCATCAGCGTGCATGAACAGTTGCGGGGATTACTGGCCAAGTTGGCAGGCACGAAGGCAATGGAAGATCAGGTTCTTGCCTAAACCTGGCTGGGTGAACGCTTGAAACTTCTCTCCAAATTCAGTCATTTACCATTCGACAGAGAAGCCGCCAACCGCTTCTTGACGCTGCGAAAGCAGGGCATCCGGATTGGCACCATGGACTTGAAAATTGCGTGCATCGTCATGGCACACGGCGCGATCCTTCTAACCCGCAACACGGTGGATTTCGAAAAAGTGCCGGGACTGAAGTTCGAGGACTGGCTGGAGTGAATTCCCCCCCACTCAAGCAACGCATCCGCGAATTCGGCGAGCGGCTCGATTCGCACCGCAAGCGACAGCAGGAGCAGCATCCCGGTCTCACGCTTACCGATATTTACAACGTGCTCGAAATGCTCCGCAGCGGCGAGCCGGTCACCGCCAAGGAACGCTATGTAATGTCGGTCTGTGACCGTCGAAAGCGAATGAAGAAGCGCCTTCGCTCTCTCCCAACGGCAGCGACGGTCACAGACACGCCGCTACAGGGCTTTGCCAATGAGATGCTTGTAGCGGCATCTCTATGAGTGTCGTGGCAGATGAGGTGCGCGAAGCTCTTCGGCGGTTCATAGACAGCGACGGTCACAGACACGCCGCTACAGGGCTTTGCCGATGAAATGCTTGTAGCGGCACCTCTATGAGTGTCGTGGCGGATGAGGTGCGCGAAGATCTTCGGCGGTTCATCGGCAGCGACGGTCACAGACACGCCGCTACTGTGCTTTGCGAATGAGATGCTTGTAGCGGCACGTCTATGAGTGTCGTAGCGAATGAGGTGCGCGGAGCTCTTCGGCGGTTCATCGGCTGGGACGGTCACAGACACGCCGCTACAGGACAAATACGCCCCCCACTGTGAATCCCGATGGCATCAAAATCTACAACTCGGGTTTTGGATTTTACCAAGCTCAGCCACAAGGGCCGCAATCTCGCATGCGCCATGCGCGGCGGAGAGGCTGATGCGAAGGCGGGCAGCGCCTTTCGGCACGGTGGGGAAACGGATGGCAGGGACCAGGAATCCAGCGTTCTCCAGATGTTCTGCGGCAGCGAGGGTTTTTTCGTTAGAGCCGAGGACGATCGGAATGATGGGGGTGTGCGCGCCGCAAAATACAGAGATGTTTTGCTGAAGCCGAGTCCGCAGCGCATGTCCTTCAGGCGATTGGATAAAAGCAAGCGAGGCAATTGCCGCATGGGCGAGGCAGGGTGGGGGAGCTGTGGAATAGATGAAGGAGCGGGCGCGATTGGTGATCAGGTCGATCCACTCACGCGAGGCTGCCAGATAGCCACCCGCGAGGCCTGCGGATTTGCTGAGGGTGCCCATTTGGAAGGCGATGCGGCCTTGCATACCCGCCTGCTCGGCAAGGCCCATGCCGTGAGGGCCGAGCACGCCGAAACCGTGCGCTTCATCGAGAAAAAGGAGGGCGTCATGACTTTCGGTTAGTCTCACAATCTCCAGCAGCGGGCAAAGATCGCCATCCATGCTGAAGACGGACTCGGTGATGATGAGGATGCGCGCGTCGGTGGCTTTCGCGCGGGTGGAAACGAGCAGGCGTTCGAGTTTCCCTAAATCATTGTGTGGGAAAACCCGGAGAGTGGCACCCGATAGACGCGCGGCATCCACAAGACAGGCATGGCAAAGTTTATCGAGGAAAATGAAGTCTGATTTACCGACGATGGCGGGGATACTTCCGAGCGCGGTGGCGTACCCTGAGGAAAAAGTCAGGGCCGCTTCGGTGTTTTTCGCGGCGGCGAGCGCTTCTTCCAACAAGCGGTGGGGTGGGAGTGTGCCGCAGACGAGGCGGGAGGCTGCGGCCCCCGCGCCGTAGCGTTGCACGCCCTCGATGAGTGCGGCCTCGATCCTCGGGTGGCGGGCAAGGCCGAGGTAATCATTGGAAGCAAAGTTCCAAAGCTGCCGCCCTTCGCGGATGACCCGGGTGCCAGTGGGCGAGTCCAACGGGCGTTGCTGGCGCAGGAGGCCCGCCGCTTGAATTTCCGATAAAGATTGGGCGGGAGAGCGCATTGGAGCGAAAGCCAATCAGTTCCCAGGGACAGGCCGCTCAAGCGCCCAACGGAGCAGCAGGGTGGAATCCTTCCAGATATTCGCAGTGGTTGATTTCAGCACCACGGCGATGACCGACCGTCCATTAAGCGAACCGCTCGCGACCAGACAACGGCCCGAGGCGTTGGTGGTGCCGGTCTTGAGGCCATCACAGTAGGAGAGCGTTTTCAGAACCTTGTTGGTGTTTGTCAACAAAATCGAGCGCCCGTTGTTGAAAGTGAAGTTGAACGATTTCGTGGCAGTGTAGGAGCGGATCAACGGGCTGCGGTAGATGGCACGGCCGGCAATCGCCATGTCCCGTGCGGTGGAGTATTGGTTCGGCTCGGTGAGGCCGTGGGGATTGCGGAAATTCGAGTTTCGCATGCCGAGAGAGGCTGCTTTTTGGTTCATCATTGCGGCAAAAGATTCCTGATCACCACCGATGTCCCGGGCAAGGCTACGGGCCACGTCATTGGCGCTTTTGATCATGAGAACTTTGAGCAATTCCCGGCGGGTGTAGGTTTCACCCGGCCTGATGCCGAGCTTGGTGGGTTCACAATTGGAGTCGCTCGCCTCAATAGTTACAGGTTGATCAATGTTCCCGGCATCCAGCACACAAAGGGTGGTTAGAATTTTCTGGGTGCTTGCCACGGCACGCGGTTGATCGGCATTTTTCGCGTAAAGCACGCGGCCACTGACGGCATCAATGACGATGGCGCTCTCCGCCACGATGGCGGGAGGCGCCGTCTGCGGAATCGCGGCGACGTGAACCGGCGACTGTCCCACCGGCGTTGCGACTTGCGGGCGTTGTGCCGAACGCGGGTTGAGAGGCGGGGGTGGATTTCCTCCGCAGGAAGTAATCAGCGCAGCGGTGATGGCAAACGCGGCGAGGCGCACACAAGACAAACGAAACATGCGGCGCATCATCGACAAGAATGCCCTGGCATCAAGCCGGGATTACGCATTTTTCCGCTCACTCCGGCAGGTCTTTGGGCGGCAACAGGCTGCCATCCATCTCGGTGCCGACCTGGGGTAGGCTTGGTTCGTGGAAATCGATAGGGCCGCCGAAGCCCCAGAAGCTGCGTTTGCGGGATTTCTCAAAGGCCAGCGCTTGCTCTTGTCCGGTGGGGAGTTTCTTGAGTTCATTCTCACGTACTTCGACAACTTTGACTCTTGCAGGAAGAATGCCGGCAAGGGAGTTTTCAGTCATTGCAGAAACTTTGGCCACCGCTCCAGTGGAAGTTTTTCTGATCATCTCCATCGAGTTCGCGCTCGCTTGGCTGATCGTGGAACAGGAAATGAGACCGAGCGGAGAAAGAAGAACCGCCAAGAAAATCGGGGAGAGGAGTTTTTTCATAAGCAGAGGGGAAAGCTAGAAACTACCATCAGTGGTGCGGATGTCCACCATTGGTTTTTTGTTACAATTTCTTCAGAATGAGAAAATTTCGCACGGGGCGGTTCCAAGGGGTGCGGCGGGTGATGGGGCCGCCGGGGATTTGAGCGGAGATCCAGAGATCTGAAGAGCGCCCGCCATCCAGATTGAGGGCGCGAACGGTAGGCCAGCCGGCGGGATTTCCTGTGGCGAGGGCATTGGCGAAGGCGGCTAGCGTGCAAGGCGAGGCGCGCCCGATCCACCATTGCGAGCCGCCGTTCCAGAGAATGGCGATCCGCGCGCTGGTCTTGGTGGCATCGAGTCCGGATATCGGCTGGCCGTTTTCCACCAAAAGGGGGCCGGCTTGGACCAATTCGCGCATCCGCCTCGCCGCCGCATTTCCTAATTTTTCGCGGCGGGTGATGGCGCTCGTGCCGGATGGGGCGAGATACCAGACACCGCTGCCAAGAGATGAAGCGCTGTTCCAGTTTCCGCTCACTTTGCCATCTGCCACCACCAGTCCGAGGGGGCTGCCTTCTGGAGTGAAAAAACCTGCATTTACTGCCGCGATTGCTCCTGCCGCTTGCCCGGCACCGGCCGCGTCTGGATATTGGGAACCGGGGCCGCCCGCTTGATCGACCACCGCGAGCCTGGCACTGCGTGAGTCAAAAGAAACGCCCTCAAAGGTGATTCCTGAGATTTCCCGGGAAATGAATCGTGTTGCCGCGCTGGGTCCAGAGGGCGGCGGGGCTGGACGCTCGGGTGGAGGAATCGGCGCTATCTGTGGGATCTCGGGCTTCCGCAGCGGCATTTCCCCTTGTCTCACGAGCGGTTTGGCAGGCACACAGGCGCTCACCAAGCTGAGTGCGATCGCCGTTGGAACATATTTCATGGCCCGTGTTCTCACAGCGCCCATGGCTTTGCAAGCGTTCGCCTCAAGCTCCCTTCACGCCGATTCCCAGCAAGGTTTGGAATCTTGGTGCCTCGGTCTCCTGATCTGCCACCACCGTCTCGATTTGAAGGAATCCCGAGTTTTCCAACATTTCAGCCAAATCACTTTCGGAAAACCCCAGCCAACGGTCTGCGTAAAGTTCACGGGCTTCTTCGAAATGGTGCTGCACCAGATCCAGCACGATCAATCTGCCACCCGGTTTGAGAATCCGGTAGGCCGCATCCAGCGCTTTTTGCGGATTTTCCGCATGGTGGAGCGCTTGACTGAGAAATGCGAGGTCCAGCGAATCCGCTTCAATCGGTGGTTCCTCAATGTCTCCGATCCGATATTCCAGATTCCCAAGCCCGTTCGCATTCGCCAAATTTTGCCCGAATTCCACCATTTTTGGCGAAAGATCCACCGCGATGACTTTCTCCGCCCGCTGGGCCAAAAGTTGAGAAAGTGTCCCTTCTCCTGCGCCCAAATCCGCCACCACCTGGTAGCTCAGCACCTTGATCAGGGCCTCCGCCAAGGCTTTCCAAGAGCGGCCCGGGACGTAGTCTTTACCAAATTTCCCCGCCAATTCATCGAAATACGCGCGTGCCGTGTCCTTCCGTTTCCGTAAAATATGCCGCAGGGCTTTCTCATCTGCCGCCACCTCCGGCACTTCCGCTGCGGCCAATCTCGCCATTTCCATCAAGTCCCGATCCGCACAACATGAGTAAATATTGTTCTTTCCGCTGCGTTCATCCGTGACCAAGCCTTCGGTTTTCAGCTGCGAAAGCTGCGTGGAAATCCGGCTTTGCCCCATTCCCAGCACCTCTTGCAGCTCCGCCACCGAGAGACTTTCATGCTCCACCAGCATCAAAATCCGCAGGCGCGTGGGATCGGAAATTAACTTCAGTGATTTAAGGATTGACGGCATTGCGTCCGTCTTATATCAACGCATCACGATTTGACGATACGAAAAAACAGAAAACACATGAGCACCTTTATTTTCTCCTCAGAGTCCGTTGGCGAAGGTCATCCGGACAAAGTAGCCGACACCATCTCAGACGCCATCCTCGACGCCTGCCTCACCATCGATCCCAAAAGCCGCGTGGCTTGCGAGACCTTTGTGAAGAGCAACATCGTCGTCGTAGGCGGTGAGATCACCATTCCATCCCTTCAGGACAAAAGGAAAGGCACCACCAAGCCTCTCGATGAAGTCCTCAACATCGGCAAAGTCATCCGCGATGCCGTCCGTGGCATCGGCTATACCAATGATGACGATGTCTTCCATGCCGACACCCTTTTCATCAACAACTACCTCACCGTCCAGAGTCCGGACATCGCCCAAGGCGTGGATGCCACTGCTGCCGAAGGCAAAAAGCACAAGGAACAAGGTGCTGGCGACCAAGGAATCATGTTCGGCTACGCTTGCGATGAGACACCTGAACTCATGCCCGCCCCGATTATGTTTGCCCACCGCCTTGGCCGTGAGCTTACCCGCATCCGCAAGGCTGGCAAACTCGCCAAGTGGCTCCGCCCCGATGCGAAGTCCCAAGTCTCCGTGGAATACGTCGATGGCAGGCCCACCCGCATCGTCAACGTCGTGATCTCCACCCAGCATGCTGCTGACGTCGAGCATGCCGTGATCGAGAAATTCTGCATCGAGCAGGTTATCAAAAAGGTTCTGCCCAAGGAAATGCTCACCAAAGACACCGAGTATCTCATCAATCCGACCGGGAAATTCGTCGTCGGCGGCCCTCAAGGCGACACCGGGCTCACCGGCCGTAAAATCATCGTCGATTCCTACGGCGGCACCGGCCGTCACGGTGGTGGCGCATTTTCAGGCAAAGACCCGTCGAAGGTTGATCGCTCCGCAGCCTACATGGGCCGCTGGGTTGCTAAAAACGTCGTCGCGGCCGGACTTGCCTCGCGTTGCGAAGTCCAGTTCGCCTACGCCATCGGCCACCCGCTTCCTGTGAGTGTCCACGTCGATACCTTCGGCACCGGCACCAAGCCCGATGCGGACATTCTCGCTGGCATCCTGAAAGTCTTCTCCTTCAAGCCCGCCGACATCGTCAAGCAACTCAACCTCCTCCGCCCCATCTATTCCAAGTCCACCAACTATGGTCACTTCGGAAAAGACGATGCGGACCTCACTTGGGAATCCACTGCGAAGGCAGAGGCTCTCAAAAAGGCGGTAGGCTGATAAACACTCGTTTCGACAAAATTCTAATAATTGAACACTGATAACTAACAACTTAATATGAGCTTCACCGACTACAAAGTAAGAGACATCGGCCTCGCCGACTTCGGCCGCAAGGAACTTGATATCGCCGAACACGAAATGCCCGGCCTCATGGCCACTCGTGAAAAGTATGGTAAAGAAAAGCCACTCCAAGGCGTCCGCGTCATGGGTTCGCTCCACATGACCATCCAGACCGCCGTTCTGATCGAGACCCTTATTGATCTCGGTGCGGAAGTGCGCTGGGTTTCCTGCAACATTTTCTCCACCCAGGACCACGCCGCCGCCGCCATGGCCGCACGCGGCATCCCTGTCTTCGCCTGGAAGGGCGAGACCTTGGAAGAATATTGGTGGTGCACTTGGAAAGCCCTGCTCAATGCGGATGGACTTGGTCCACAACTCATCGTCGATGATGGTGGCGATGCCACCCTCCTCATCCATAAAGGTTATGAAATGGAAAATGGCTCCGACTGGATCAACTCCCCATCGGAAAGCCATGAAGAGTCCGTCATCAAGGACCTCCTCAAGGACATCAAAGTCAAGCAGCCCGGCATTTTCCAAACCATCGTCAAGGATTGGAAAGGCGTTTCCGAAGAAACCACCACCGGGGTCCATCGCCTCTATCAAATGGCCAAGGCCGGCACTCTTTTGGTCCCCGCCATCAACGTCAACGACTCGGTCACCAAGTCCAAGTTCGATAACCTCTACGGTTGCCGCGAGTCCCTCATCGACGGCATCAAGCGCGCCACCGATGTCATGATCTCCGGCAAGGTCGGCGTGGTTTGCGGCTACGGCGATGTCGGCAAAGGCTGCGCCCAAGCCCTCCGTGGCTCAGGTGCCCAGGTCGTCGTCACCGAAGTGGACCCGATCTGTGCGCTCCAGGCAGCCATGGAAGGTTTCCGCGTTCTCACCATCGAGGACACCCTCGGCTGGGGCGATATCTACGTCACCACCACCGGCAACAAAGATGTGCTCCGCCTTGAGCACATGGAGAAAATGAAG
The DNA here is from genome assembly GCA_038221745.1 of Verrucomicrobiales bacterium. GTDB lineage: Bacteria > Verrucomicrobiota > Verrucomicrobiia > Verrucomicrobiales > Akkermansiaceae > Luteolibacter. The sequence continues at coordinate 4,206 of JBBRIB010000042.1, read as the reverse complement.
GACCAAGCCATTGTTTGTAACATCGGCCACTTCGATAACGAAATCCAGATCGACAAGCTCAACAATGCTCCAGGCGTCGCCCGCTTGAACATCAAGGCACAGGTGGATCGCTATACTTTCCCAACCGGAAATGCCATCTACATGTTGGCCGAAGGCCGCTTGGTCAACCTTGGCTGCGGCACCGGCCACCCGAGTTATGTCATGTCCAATTCTTTCACCAACCAGACGCTCGCTCAAATCGATCTCTGGAAGAACAAAGACACCTACAAAGCCGGCCAAGTGATGGTCCTGCCGAAGCATCTGGACGAAGAAGTCGCCCGTCTCCACCTCGCAAAGGTGGGTGCGAAATTGACCCGCCTCACCCAAGCCCAGGCAGACTACATCAGCGTCTCCCCGGACGGCCCGTTCAAAGGCGAGCAATACCGCTATTAATAAAAAGTTTGCGGGGCACCATCACCGCCAGCTCTCCAAAAACAGCCAGCCGCATCCAGCGTCTGGCTGTTTTTCTGCCCATCCCACCTCACCCGCTCACTTCATAAGTGGTCACATGGAATGTCTCCACGGAGTGCTGGCTGAATACGGTGGTTAGTGCGCAATCTCCGGCATCCTTCCCTTTGGCCATGGGGACCATACCGACCCTGCGGGTGTTGTGGCGGGGATCAAAGCTATACCATTGGCCACCAACGTATGCCTCGAACCAAGCGCTGAAATCCATCGGTGCGGGATCCAGCGGCACCCCGATGTCTCCGAGATATCCGGTGCAGTAGCGCGCCGGAATGTTCAGGGCACGGCAGAGCGTGATGGCCAGGTGGGTATAATCCCGGCAGACTCCGGTTCCCTCAAGATAGGTTTGCAGCGCGGTCCGATTGGCACGTGCACGCAGATAATCGAACTGGAGCGAGCCATGGACGAAATCGCAGATCGCCTGCACCTTGTTCCATCCACCCATGATCTGCCCGAAGTTCGCCCACGCAATATCGAGCAGGACGGAATCCGCATCGCAGTAACGGCTGGGCTGGATATAGGGCAGCGTGTCGAGAGGAAGCTCGCGCACATCGGCGTAACTGGCATCCGGAGCGATGGAATTCAGTTGGCCGTTGTCCCGGATCACCGCGTTGTTGGTGAAGCGGACGAGACCTGCGTCCACAGCGATGCGCCCGCAGCGGTTCCCGAAAACGTCGGTAAACTCATGGATCGGCATCTCCGGCTCGATGCGGAAATTTTCCGGCCCGAGCAAGTCCTTCTGCCGCGAAGGATGGACGTGGAGTGCATAAACAATGGCCGTGGGGGAACTCACCCGCAGCGCGATGTCAAAACCAAGCTTGATCAACATGAGGTATCGTCAAGTTTGAGCAAAGCGCGCAACAACAGCCGGGAGCCGTAAACCAACGCCTGCTCATCAACATCGAAAGTAGGGGTGTGTAGCGGGGTGACCGCTTGGCCGGGAAAGCGGGTTCCCAGTCGCATCATGCATCCCGGGATCCGCTGCTGATAGTCCGCGAAGTCCTCGGCACCGAGGCTGGCCGCACCAGTGGTGATCACCGCCGCCTCGCCGAATTCCTCAAAGGCCGCCGCCGCACAGAAGGCAGTCACTGCCGGATCATTGACCATGCCAGGGATGCGCCGCTCGAATTGGGTTAAAACCGGCGCACCGAAGCTTGCGCCCACCCCGCCGCAGATGCGCGCGAGGGTTTCCTTCACCTCCGTGGCGGATTCGTTATCGAGCGAGCGGATGGTGCCCTTCAGCACGGCTTTATCCGGGATCACATTGCTCGAATGGCCCGCGTGGAACTGGCAAATACTCACCACCACCGGCTTGCGCGAATCAATGTGGCGCGGGATCGCCTGATAGATCTGGGTGATCAACGCGGCGGCGATCGCCACAGGATCCACCGTCAGATGGGGGCGGGCGGCATGACCGCCTTTTCCGATTATGGTAAGAACGAAATCCTGGCAGCTCGCCGATTGCGGACCCGCCACCGCCGCCGCTTGGCCGACCGGAAGATTCGGATCCACATGCAGTGCGATGATCGAGGAAATTCCCTCCAATGCGCCATCGCCGATCATTTCCAGCGCACCATCCCCCGCTTCTTCCGCAGGTTGAAAAATACCACGGACATTGATCGGGATTTTTGCACGATGGAGGGCAACCAGGGCTCCCAACAGCATGGCAGTATGCGCGTCATGACCGCAGGCATGCATCACGCCGGGATTCCGGGAAGCATGGGAAAATGTGTTTTCCTCAAGGATCGGCAGCGCATCACAATCGGCCCTCATGGCCACCCGGCTCACCGAGTCCGTCCCGCCCAGATCCACCATCAAGCCTCTTTTCCCGGCAGCGAAGCGATAGCCAATACCTTCCCCATCAAGCTGTTCCGCGATATAAACGGAGGTGGCGTGCTCGTGCAGGCTCAGCTCAGGGTATTGGTGCAAATGCCGTCTGATTTCCACGATGCGCGGAGCCAGTATCTGAAGCTCAACATCCAAACGCGCCCATCGAGACTCGATGGATTCTTTGATTAAAGTGGGACTGGGAAGATTGAACAAGGCGTAAAAGTAGCATGGCCTGTTCCGTTGTCAGTTTATTATTCGTGTGGGGCACCAACAGATCCTCTGGGCTAGGAATGGTAAGCGGAGATCAATCAAGAATCTCTTACCACCAAAATGCCAAGCTAAGCCGAATCGACGGCTCTCGACCCATTTGCTGCTCATGCCCCCTCACTCGACCCAATTCAGGAAATGCATTGTCTCCCTTTGAATAAAACGGATCATTCCCCACTCAACTAACCCATCAACATCCACCCCTCATTCACCAAACTTTGATGCGGCCGCATCAAAGTTTGGTGAATGAGTTTACAGCGATTTCAATGATTCACCTTGATGTTTGCCCTTTGCCTCCGGTGATTTTACCAATTATCGGTGCGGCCGCATCAAAGTTTGGGGATCTCTTGCGTGAGGATTCTTGCTTTTCCACCTGCGGTATTCGGCGGTAAAACCACCTTCAGATACCCCTGCGATGAATGAGCCGCATGCGCTACCTTCACAACCCCGCCTCGGCCAAACGCTCGTCCATCTCGGTCTTTTGAAGCTCGTTGGTGAATTCATATAAATCTCCCGCGACAATTCCCGTGAGGTTGTGGGAGGTATATCCGATTCGATGATCTGTGACCCGGCTTTGGGGGAAGTTATAGGTTCGGATTTTCTCGGATCTGTCTCCCGAGCCGATTAAGGAGCGGCGATGGCTTGAATACGCTTCCTGCTGTTCATGAAGCTTTTGATCGTAGAGCTTGGAGCGGAGGATTTGCAGCGCCATTTCCTTGTTCTTGATCTGCGATCGTCCATCTTCACAGCGCACATAGAGGCCGGTGGGAAGGTGGAAAATTTGCACGGCGGACTCGGTGCGGTTGACGTGCTGACCACCTGCGCCGCCCGCGCGGCAGACTTCGATACGAAGGTCCTCTTGCTTGAGCTCGACATCAACTTCCTCCGCCTCGGGAAGCACCGCCACCGTCACCGTCGAGGTGTGGACACGGCCTTGCGTCTCGGTGGATGGGACGCGCTGCACCCGATGCACTCCAGACTCATACTTGAGATAGCGGAAAACTTCCTGGCCCGTCACTTTGAGGATGACTTCTTTAAATCCGCCCACTTCGGAGGGGCTGCTTTCCAGATGCTCGCACTTCCAGCCACGCAGGTCCGAGTAACGCTGATACATCCGCATCAGCTCCCCGGCAAAAAGCGAGGCTTCATCACCGCCAGCACCCGCACGGATCTCGATCAAGGCATCCCGATCTTCGCTCGGGTCCGAGGGGAGCAACGCATACTGGAGATCGTTTCCGAGTTTTTTGATGGTCGTTTCCAGCGATGGAATCTCATCCGCTGCCATGCTGGCAAACTCAGGGTCGTCTGATTTGGCGAGTTCGAGATTGTCTGCCAGGTGACGTTTGTTGTCCTCAAGATCCTCCCACAGTTGCAGAGTTTGTTTGAGTTTCCCGTGTTCGCGGAGAATGTCAGTGGCGCGCTTCGGGTCGGTAAAAAGGTCAGGATCACCCACGGCATCTTCCAGTTCGGAAAAGCGGTCACGGCGTTTGGAGATGAGTGAGGAATAATCCACGCGCGGAGTAAAATCTTAAAACACGGGATGCGGAAATGCGGAAATGGTGCAAGCGACAAAAAAATTCTCTTCGCGGGGCGATACTCAAGCGA
>JBBRIB010000041.1:0-12381 GCA_038221745.1 Verrucomicrobiales bacterium | reverse complement strand
CCGGACCCGCCGGAAGCCTTCCTGGGCCCGCAGCAGCGCCACTCCCATCCAGCGCGTCAGTTGGTCGGTCTTCGCATTCCAGCGGCACACCTTGCCGATCATTCCACGCGAATTGCGCATCACGTTTTCGATATGGTTGGAATGATAAAAAGCCTGGCTTATTGAATTGGCCTGTTGAATTTGCGTCTCCCCTCGTCGCCGAAGATCTCTTCGCGGAGTTTCGCGCGGATGATCTTCCCGGTCTCCGGATCAATGATACCTCCTCCGAATTGCTCGGTGATTTCCGAAATCACTTCCGGGGAGTCGAACAGCTCTTTCACTGATCCATCACAATCAAAGACAACGATGTCCAGGGCGAACTCCTGAAAATGGCGGACGGCAGAGGATTTCCCGGTGGCGATGCCGCCGATGAGGGTGAGCGTGGGGGGACTTTAAATTTTAAAGTCCGAAGCTCAATGGGAAACGGCTGTAGATGTGGATCAGCGGATCCCGGTAAGAGTGCTGCCTGTGGTAATTCCGGTGCCGTATCTGGTGAAGGCGATGACTGCGTTCGGTGCATTTAGGTCGACTGCTCCGGCTCCTCCCGAAGCGTTAAACCGGATCGTGCAGTTCGTGACACTGCTATCGCTTGCAGACACACCGTTACCCCGGTTGCTTACAGCAACCGAACCCGACAGGACGCTCGAGTTTGCCGAGATGCCATTGCCTTTGTTTGAGTTTGTGGTGCAGGAGGTAATACTGGTATTTGTCGCGGAAATTCCATCCCCGCCGTTCCGGGAGCTAGTTGTGTTCGTGATCACATCTCCTCCTGATATCCCATCCATTGCATTTGAAATTGCCGAACAGTTCGTCACTGTACTGCCGAGTGCGGAAAACCCATCGCTTCCATTGGTTCTTGAGGTTGAGTTGAGAATGCATCCGATTTGTAAGTAGATGCCTGTTTCACCGTTTGGGGATGCGCTCGAATTCAAAACCATTCCGCCTATCGCGATGATTCCATATCTCCGACATCCATTCACTTGTATGTGATCAATGATGGGATTCCTATCTGCCAGAGTGCTTAAAGCATCAATTCCTCTGTCGAATCCAGCCGCACTCGTTGCCCAGGTCTGATTAGGAAACGTTCCCGTTATGGTGACATTTGTATTTCCGCTGATACTCCCGTTCAGAAGATCGATTCGGGGCAGTCCTCTGGTTTGTTCGAAATTGATCCACCCAATATTTGCCGCATAGGCGTAGCCGCTCATCCTGCCATCGGCAGAGAGATTGACTCCGTAATCTGTCGCGCTGGTATTGGAATAGGTGTGTCCGTTGGCTGGAGCGCCGTTGCCGAAGTGAACCCAACCGAAGTTTGCGGCGTAGGCGTAGCCGCTGAGTGCCGTATCGCTCACCCGCACACCAGCGCCGGTAGATGGCCGGAAATCGACCCATCCTGCGTTTGCCGCGTATGCAAAGTCATTTGCCGGGCTAATGGTGGACTACCCGTTAAGCGCCTGTGAAAACGAAGCTCCTAGAAATATGCAAAACGCGGATGATTTCATAAATGAGCATGGAATAGTAGATGGTAATGGTTATTTCAGGGCATCGAGAGCTGACAGATCGATGGCTTTGATGATTTCCAAAAGTTCCTCGGTTTTCAGATCGCTATTTTGGATTTGGATGAGAAAACGGTTTTTATAGACGAGGGTGGCGCTGCCTTCTTTGTCGTTGATCATGGCCTTCTGATCGCCGATGCGGTGCATTTTCAAGCCCATGGCGCTGGCCATCGCAGGGTTTCCCATGTAGCCACCAATCGTGGCGAGAAGGGGTGAGTCCGCACTGAGGCCGATGGAAACCGATTTATCGCCGGAGGTGTAGGGGCGGTTGAGCATGATCCCACCGCCGCCGAGGATGCTGAGGCCAGCGCTCTGATTTTCGATCTCGCCGCCGGTCCATGCTCCGATTGCGTCTGGAAGCGCTTTCCCCAGGCTGGTTGCCTTCATCTCGCTGAGGAGGGAGATGGCTTGGTTCAGCGCAACTTGTGCCTCGGCTTGATCGCCGGATTCGTAAGCCTTTTTCGCAGCATCGATCTCATCGGTGACGGGATCTGCATGCAGGGAAAGGCTGGTGGAGATGACAAGGAGTGCGGTAGTAAAATAACGATTTTGGATCATGGCAGAGGAAAACTAATCCTTTTATCCCGATCTGTATATGGGTATATGCTAGGAATTTGCTCTTTGCGGGAGGCTCCTGAACACTCGTTGGGCTAGACCGGAGAGCGGGGAAAAGGGGGTTGCGGGGGAAAAGGGGGGATTGGGTAAAGCTGAAATGCTGAAAACTGAAACGCTGAAAGGGAGAATGTTCCGTAGAACGCCGGGAGGTGGCGGAATTCGGAGATTTCACGGCAATCTTCATTGGCGGTGGGCGTAGCTTTCCGTTCCGCTTTACCAAGACGTTTTGTTGGCAGCGGCTATTTTGAACGATGGACGGCGTCAGGTGTATTCGAGAACCAAAGTGCGGTCGTCGTCCAAGTGGATTTCAGGTGCTTGCCAAGTTGGGCTTTGATCGAACCCCTCGGGATCAGGGTTTGATGGATTCCGGGGACGGTTGAACTAATCGAGGTCCGGTTCGTCGTCGGGGATCCATTGTTTGATGGGCGGGAGATACAAGACTTGAAGACGCAAGAATCAAGACGAAGAGGGCTTTGCGCGGATCATGGGCATCGACACTCATAGAGGTGCCGCTACAAGCGATCCATTCGCTGTGCTGCCGAGCCGCGTGCTAGAAGTCGCGGGTTCTGATCTTGCGTCTTGGGTCTTGGGTCTTGTTGTCTTCAATCTTTGCAGCGCATGTCGTGGGCGAATTGTTTGGGCGGGGCAGGGACGAGGAGGATCTGCGATTGGGAATTCTGGATTTCCGATTGAGCATTACTGAGGGACAGAACGCTCTGCATTCTTTTCTAGGATTATCATCCGTTACTTTGAAAGCAAAAAGCCCCGGCTCGCTGATGCGGGCCGGGGCTTGATTTGAAGAACAGGCAGGGATGCCTATATCACGCGGTGGCGGCGTCTTCGTCGTCCTCGAAGGTTTCTTTGGGGGCGATGATGGGTTCCGGCTCCTCGACGGTGAACTCGAACTCTGATTCACGGTGGTGATAGAATCCGGTGCCGGCGGGGACGAGGTGACCCATGATGACGTTTTCCTTGAAGCCACTGAGGTAATCGACGCGTCCGAGTGTCGCCGCTTCGGTGAGGACACGGGTGGTGTCCTGGAAGGAGGCGGCGGAGATGAACGATTCGGTCTCGAGCGAGGCTTTGGTGATGCCAAGGAGGACCGGCTCGCCTTCGGCAGGCTTACCGCCGTTGGCGATGATGGCGGCGTTGACGCGCTTGAAGCTGGATCGCTCGACTTGATCACCCCAGAGGTATTGGTCGGCATCGCCCGGATCGGTGATTTTCACCTTGCGGAGCATTTGACGGACAATGACCTCGATGTGCTTGTCGTTGATTTCCACGCCTTGGACGCGGTAAACGGATTGGACTTCGTTGACGAGGTGCTCCTGGAGTTCCTGAGCACCGCAAGCCTCGAGGAGATCCTCGGGGGAGACGGGGCCTTCGGTGATCTGATCGCCGCGTTTGACGACATCGCCCTCGGTGACGACGATGTGCTTGCCCATGGGAACAAGGTGATCGATCTGCTCGCCGGACTCGGCGTGGGTGACGATGACCTTTTTCTTGCCGCGGACGTTGCCACCAAAGGAGACGCTGCCTTCGATTTTCGCGATGACGGAGGCATCCTTGGGCTTGCGGGCTTCGAAAAGCTCGGCCACGCGGGGAAGACCACCGGTGATGTCCTTGGTGCGGGCGACTTTGCGCGGAGTCTTGGCGATCTGGGTTCCAGCGGTGACGACCTGGCCTTCCTTGACGGAAAGGTGGGCGCCGACGGGGATGGAGTAGCTCGCTTTGATTTCCTTGGTCTTCTCATCAATGATGACGACCTGCGGGTGGAGATCCTCTTTGTGCTCGGTGACGACCATGCCCTTTTTGCCGGTTTCCTTATCGACCTCGTTGGTGACGGTGATGCCTGAGATCATGTCGCGGAGCTCGACCTTACCGTGTTTCTCGGTGAGGATGGGCACGTTGTAGGGATCCCAAGTGGCGACGGTATCGCCCTTTTTGACATCCTCGCCGTCTTTGACGGAGATGACGGAACCGATGACGATCTGGTGGCTTTCGAGTTCGAGGCCTTCCTTGTCGCGGATGGAGATGGTGCTGTTTTTATTGAGGACGACCCAGTGGCCATCGACGTCCTGCACCGTGCGCATATCCTTGTAGATGAGGCGACCGTTGTTCTTGGCCTTGATGATAGGCTGTTTGAACGTGGCGGCGGCGACTCCACCGACGTGGAAGGTCCGCATGGTAAGCTGGGTGCCGGGCTCGCCGATGGATTGGGCGGCGATGATGCCGACGGCTTCACCGATTTTCACGGGGAGGCCGGTGGCGAGGTTCAGGCCGTAGCAATTCGCACAGCAGCCACGCTCGGCCTCACAGGTGAGGACGGAGCGGATTTTCAGCTTGAGAACACCGATGCGCTCAACGCCGTTTGCCTGGATCTCATTGATCACATCATCAATGGCCACAAGCGTGTCACCCGAGACGGGGTCTTTGATGTGCTCGCAGGAGACGCGACCGTAGATGCGGCTGGAGAGTGAGGCGGTTTCCTCATCGCCATCGTAAATGGCGGCGACGGTGATGCCATTGACGGTGCCGCATTCTTGTTTGAATACGATCACGTCTTGGGCAACGTCCACGAGCTTACGGGTCATGTAGCCAGAGTCCGCCGTTTTCAGGGCGGTATCGGAGAGACCTTTGCGGGCACCGTGGGTGGAGATGAAATACTCGAGCACCGAGAGACCTTCGCGGAAGTTCGAGATGATCGGGCGCTCGATGATTTCACCGGAAGGCTTGGCCATGAGGCCGCGCATGCCGCCGAGTTGCTTGATCTGGGACTTGTTACCGCGGGCACCGGAATCGACCATCATGAAGAGGGGCGAGGCCTTTTTCTTGCCTTCGTTGAACTCGATCTTGCGATAGAGCGCGTTGGCAATGGTGTCGGTGGCTTGGGTCCAAACGTCCACCACTTTTTGGTAGCGCTCGCCATCGGTGATGACGCCGTTACGGTATTGTTTGGTGACTTTTTCGACTTCTTCGTAGGCCTTGGCGATGACTTCCGGCTTCTCCTCGGGGATGACCATGTCAACGATCCCGATGGAGGTTCCCGAGCGGGTCGCTTCGCGGAAGCCGAGGGTTTTCAACTCATCGAGCACTTCGACGGTCTTCGGCTTGCCGGAGACCTGGTAGCAGCGCCAGATAATATCGCCGATTTGTTTCTTGCCGACGTTGTTGTTGATGAAACCGACGCCGATGGGCCAGATTTCGTTGAAACGAACGCGACCGGGAGTGGTCTCGATGATCTTGCCTTCGCGGAGAGCCTGCTGGATGGGCGAGAGTTCCTTGCGGTCTTTATCGGAGAGTTCTTCGCCTTTGTAACCGAAGACGGAGTTCTTGCCGTGATCGGGATTACGGAAACGAATCCACTGGTGATAGTCGATCTTCTCAGCGGCGAGGGCGAACTCGACCTCGGAGGCGCTTTCAAAGAGCGGCATGTGCTCTTCTTTTTCGCGGTCCTTCTGGGTGCGGATGCCGGCCCAAGTGAGATAGTAAGTGCCGAGAATGATGTCCTGAGTGGGGACGGTGACGGGACGACCGGATGCGGGCGAGAAGATGTTGTTCGGCGCGAGCATGAGCTGGCGGCACTCCATCTGGGCCTCGATCGAAAGCGGGACGTGAACGGCCATTTGGTCACCATCGAAGTCCGCATTGTAAGCAGTACAGACCAAGGGGTGCACGCGGATGGCCTCACCTTCGATGAGTTTTGGCTCGAAGGCTTGGATCGAAAGGCGGTGAAGGGTGGGAGCGCGGTTGAGAAGGATCGGGTGACCCTTGGTGACTTCCGCGAGGATGTCCCAAACTTCGGTGGTTTTGCGATCGATCATCTTCTTGGCCGAGCGCACGGTGTGGCAGTAGCCAAGCTCCTTGAGGCGGCGGATGATGAAGGGCTCGAACAGGGTGAGGGCCATCTTTTTAGGAAGTCCGCACTGGCCGAGCTTGAGGTCCGGACCGACGACGATGACGGAGCGGCCGGAGTAATCGACGCGCTTGCCGAGAAGGTTTTGGCGGAAGCGGCCACCTTTGCCCTTGAGCATATCGCTGAGGGACTTGAGCGGGCGGTTTCCAGCACCGGTGACGGCGCGACCGTGACGGCCGTTGTCAAAGAGCGCATCGACAGCCTCCTGGAGCATCCGCTTTTCGTTGCGGATGATGACTTCCGGCGTTTTGAGGAGCAGGAGGTTTTTGAGGCGGTTGTTGCGGTTGATGACGCGGCGATAAAGGTCGTTGAGGTCGGAAGTGGCGAAGCGGCCACCTTCGAGCGGGACCAGCGGACGGAGGTCCGGCGGGATCACGGGGAGGACGGTCTGGATCATCCACTCGGGGCGCGATTTGGATTGCGCGAAGCCTTGGGTGATCTTGAGGCGCTTGGAGAGCTTCTTCTTGTTTTGCTTGGAACGGGTGGTTCCGAGCTCTTCGGTGAGCGTGACGATCAGAGCGTTCAGATCGCACTGGCGCAGGAGTTCCATGATGGCAGCGGCACCCATGCTGGCTTGGAATGAAGCATCGCCATAGGTGTCCTCCGCTTCGCGGAGTTCGTTTTCCGTGAGGAGCTGGCCGACTTCGAGGGCGGTGTTTCCTTGCTCGGTGACGACGTAATCTTCGTAGTAAATGACGCGCTCGAGCTGGCGGGCGCTCATGTCCAGCATCAGGCCGATGCGGGAAGGCATGCATTTGTAGAACCAGATGTGTGAAACCGGCACGGCAAGCTCGATGTGGCCCATGCGCTCGCGACGGACGCGACTGAGGGTCACTTCGACGCCGCAACGGTCGCAGATCACGCCTTTGTGCTTGATGCGCTTGTATTTGCCGCAGGCGCATTCCCAGTCCCGGGTGGGTCCGAAGATGCGTTCGCAGAAAAGACCGCCTTTTTCAGGCTTGAAGGTCCGGTAGTTGATGGTTTCCGGATTTTTCACCTCGCCCTTGGACCAAGAGCGGATGATTTCCGGAGATGCCACGGTGATGGAGACTTGGTCAAAAGCCTCTTGGCGTTCGTCCACGCCAAATAGTTCGCGAAGGTTGTTATCGACACTCATGTTGTTAGTAACGGTTTAGGTCAGGTTTGGGGTTCGCGGTTAAATTTACAGGGTAAGATCATCGAGCGAGTATTCATCCAAGCCACCGGTTATCCCGGAGCCGTGGGTGGAACCCTTGCGACCCGGACGGACATCGAGGCCGAGGGATTGCATTTCCTTGATGAGAACGTTGAAGGACTCGGGCGTGCCGGCTTCGAGGTTGTTATCGCCTTTGACGATCGCCTCGTAGATCCGGGTGCGGCCTTGGACATCGTCCGACTTGACGGTGAGGAGCTCCTGGAGGGTGTAGGCGGCTCCATAAGCTTGGAGTGCCCAGACTTCCATTTCTCCGAAACGCTGGCCACCGTATTGCGCTTTGCCACCGAGCGGCTGCTGGGTGACGAGCGAGTAGGGGCCGACGGCGCGGGCGTGGATCTTATCCGCGACCAAGTGGCCGAGTTTGAGGATATAGATCATGCCGACCACGACGGGGTTGTGGAATGCTTCGCCGGTGCGGCCGTCATAGAGGGTGGATTTACCGCCGGTGGTGCCGTCCTTGCCATCGCCGATCCAGGTGTAGCCGCGGCCTTCGGGTTCGCCGGGCTTGCGGGCGCGGAGTTCACCATTGTCGCCGATGAATTTCACCCCATCGACTTGCTTGGCCTTGGACATGAAATCCCAGATGACGCTTTCCTTGATACCATCGAAAATCGGCGTGGCGACCTTGAATCCGAGGGCCTTGGCTGCGACGCCGAGGTGGGTTTCAAGAACCTGTCCGACGTTCATCCGCGAGGGCACGCCGAGTGGATTGAGGCAGATATCGACGGGAGTTCCGTCCGCGAGGTAAGGCATGTCTTCCTCGGGGACGATGGTGGCGACGACGCCCTTGTTACCGTGGCGGCCGGCCATTTTGTCACCGACGGAGAGTTTCCGTTTGGCGGCAATGAAGACTTTGACTTCCTTGATCACGCCGGGATCGACTTCATCGCCGGACTCAAGCGAGTCGAGCTTGCGCTCGCGCTCGGTATCGAGCTCTTGGAACCGGCCTTCGAAGGAGCTGATGATTTCCAGGATCTTGTTACGGATCGGGGAAGGATCGATTTCGATGTGGTCGTGGACGGAAGCGAGCTTGCGGAGCAGGGTCTTGGTGATCTTGCGGTTCGCGGGGATGATGATTTCGCCGGTTTGGGCGTTGACGACATCGAGCGGGATTTTTTCACCCAGCAAAATATCGGAGAGGCGCTCGGTGAGATCGTCCGTGAGTTTATCAGCCTTTTTCTTGTGCTCGTCGTTGATCTTTTTGAGCGTTTTCTTGAGTTCTGCGGGATCGACTTTTTCCGCACGCTTCTTGGCGAATCCGCTTTGTGAAACGCGGACATCCTGGACAATCCCGACGCAGCCGGATGGCACACGGAGGGAGGTGTCTTTCACGTCAGCAGCCTTTTCACCGAAGATGGCGCGGAGAAGGCGCTCTTCCGGGGCAAGCTCGGTCTCGGATTTAGGAGTGATTTTCCCAACGAGGATATCGCCGGGTTTCACTTCCGCGCCGATGCGGATGATGCCGTCATGGTCGAGGTTGCGAAGTGCATCTTCGCCGACGTTCGGAATATCACGGGTGATTTCTTCCGGGCCAAGCTTGGTGTCCCGCGCTGCGACATCGAATTCCGAGATGTGGATGGAGGTGTAAACATCGTCTTTGACCACGCGCTCGGAGATGACGATGGCGTCCTCGAAGTTGTAGCCGTTCCAAGGCATGAAGGCGACGAGGACGTTCCGGCCGATTGCGAGTTCGCCGTCTTCGGTATTCGGTCCGTCAGCGAGAACCTGGCCCTTTTTGATTTTCTGGCCTTTGGTGACGATTGGCTTCTGATTGATGCAGGTGCCGGCATTGGAGCGCATGAACTTCCGCAAAGGATAGGCCATGACGCCTTTGTCGATATTGGTGCGCACGGATTCCGCATCGCTGAGGAATTTCTCCTCGGAAACAGGAAGGGTGCCATCCGAAGTGGTGACGATGATTTCCGCAGTGGCGGCGGCGACGATGCCATCGAGCTCGGCAACGACGACGGCGCGTGAATCCCGGGCGGCTTTGCCTTCGAGACCGGTGCCAACGAGCGGCGACTCGGAAACGAGGAGTGGCACGCCTTGGCGCTGCATGTTCGAACCCATCAAAGCGCGGTTCGCATCATCGTGCTCAAGGAAGGGGATCAGGCCGGCAGCCACGGAGACGAGTTGCTTGGGCGAGACGTCCATGTAGTTCACATCGGCAGGCAGTGCCTCGATGAATTCGCCACCTTTTTCACGGGCGGTGATGCGCTCCGAGGTGAACGCACCGGCCTTGGTGATCGGGTTGTTCGCTTGGGCGATGAGGAAGTTTTCCTCCTGGTCCGCAGTGAGGTATTCGATCTCGTTGGTGACCTTGGAGTCCACCACGCGGCGGTAAGGAGTCTCGATGAAGCCGAACTCGTTGATGCGTGCATAGGTACACATCGAGTTGATAAGGCCGATGTTCGGACCTTCCGGAGTCTCGATCGGGCAGATCCGGCCGTAGTGGGACGGATGCACGTCGCGGACTTCGAAGCCGGCACGGTCGCGATTGAGGCCACCTGGTCCAAGGGCCGAAAGACGGCGCTTGTGGGTGAGCTCGGCGAGCGGGTTCGTTTGGTCCATGAACTGGGAGAGCTGGGAACGACCGAAGAAATCACGGACGACGGCGGAGAGCGCCTTCGGGTTGATGAGTTTCTGCGGGGTCATGCCCTCGATGTTCACGTCGAAAAGGGTCATCCGCTCTTTGACCAAGCGCTCGGTGCGGGCAAGGCCCACGCGGCATTGGTTTGCGAGGAGTTCACCCACGGCACGGACGCGGCGGGAGCCAAGGTGGTCGATGTCATCGATGACACCGTCGCCCTTTTTCAGCTTGAGGATGTAGCGGACGGCGGCGAGGAAATCCTCGGGCACCATGATGCGCTGATCGGAGTCCACCTGGATGCCGAGCTTTTGGTTGATCTTGTAGCGACCGACGCGGGTGAGGTCGTATTTCTTCGCATCGAAGAACAGGCGCTTGAGAAGGGCACGGGCGTTCGCAGCCGTTGGCGGATCGCCAGGGCGGAGCTTGCGGTAGATGTCCTTGAGAGCGGATTCCTCGTCTTTCGCGGGATCTTTGCGGAGCGACTTGAGAAGAATTTCGTCCTCGCGGCCATCGATGACTTCCACGGTTTTGTGGCCGAGGGCAAGGAGCTGGCGGACGATGCCGATGGTGAGCGGCTCGTAGGCCTTGGCGACGGTGAGTTCACCATCAAGGATGTCCTCGAAGGGGACCTTGTGGCCGAGTTCGCCTTCGTCCATTTTCTCGCTGAGGGCAAGAGCCTCGGGCGAGTAGAAATGGCTTACGATATCGCGGTCCGTCGGGTAACCGAGGACGCGGAGGAAAGTGGTGGCAAGGAATTTACGACGGCGGCGGCGGCGGTCGAGATAGACGTACAGCAGATCGTTGGTATCGAACTGGACTTCGAGCCACGAGCCGCGGTCCGGGATGATGCGGAAGGAGTGGAGCAGCTTGCCATTCAAGTGCTGGGAAGTTTCAAAGCAGATACCGGGTGAGCGGTGGAGCTGGGAAACGATGACGCGCTCGGCACCGTTGATGATGAAAGTGCCACGGCGGGTCATCATTGGCAGCTCGCCCATGTACACACGCTCTTTTTTATTACCGGTCTCGTCCTTGAGTTTGAAGGTCACGTAGAGGGCGGCACTGAAGCTCTCGCTGTTACGAAGGGATTCGAGCGAGGTGATTTTGGGATCTTCGATATCGTAGGAGACGAAATCGAGCTCGATCGCTTCATCGTAGCTTTTGATAGGGAACACCTCGCGGAAAACCGCCTGGAGTCCAGCATCAGCTCGCTCACTAGGGAGCACTTCCTTCTGGAGGAATTCATCGTAGGACCGGCTCTGCACCTCAATGAGGTTAGGCGGCTCGATGACTTCTTCGAATTTCCCGAAATAGAGACGTTCAGCCATGGCGTTTAGTGGTATTCTTCTTACAAATTGAGCCCGAGCCGGTATCCGGTCTCAGGCGGTGTGGAATTCAAGCGTGGAAAGTAATCAAGCGAGGAAAGGGAATGTCGGAAACGGCGCGAAAGTCTGGCATTTTATTAGAATCTCGCGCCGGTCACGGCAAAAGTTCCCGAGGCAGATTGCGCCACCTCGGGAAAAAAGCAAATCGGGATTACTTGAGTTCGATTTTGGCACCAGCCTCTTCGAGTTTTTTCTTGGCAGCTTCGCCGGCCTCTTTGGCAACGCCTTCGAGGATTTTGGCAGGAGCGCTTTCGACAAGTTTTTTGGCATCGGCGAGGCCGAGACCAGGAGCGACTTCGCGGACGGCCTTGATGACGGCAATCTTGTTTGGGCCGCATTCCGTGAGGACCACGTCAAACTCAGTCTTTTCTTCGACCGCTTCTGCGACGGCAGCAGGACCGGCGACGCCGACTGGTGCGGCGGCGGAGACGCCCCAAGTTTCTTCAAGTTGTTTTACGAGATCGACAGCTTCCAAGACGGTGAGCTTGCCGAGTTCTTCAATCAGTGTTGCAATATTAGCCATTTTTATTTTCTCCATGTGCGGTATCGTCGCCCCCGAAGCCTTCGGAGATTTCAGGGAAGCAGCCGCTTCCCCGACGAGGAACCATTGTGTGTTCAGGTGGCAACGGGAGCCGCTACCACCATCCTTTCAGATTTGTTGGTTATTCAGCGGCAGGAGCTTTGGCGGCAGGGGCTTCGGCCTCAGCTTCGGCAGCGGGTGCTGTCTCGGCTGGGGCTTCGACCTCAACTTCGGCAGCAGGTGCTGTCTCGGCAGGGGCTTCGGCCTCAACTTCGGCAGCAGGTGCTGTCTCGGCAGGGGCTTCGGCCTCGGCTTCGGCAGCAGGTGCTGTTTCGGCGGCAGGTGCCTCGACGGCAGGTGCCTCGACGGCAACGGCTTCTGGAGCTGGTGTTTCTTCTTCGGATGAGCTTTCGCCCTCCGGGTTGAATTTGTTTTGCACGTTCCGGGCGATGCGGGTAGCAGGCTCGAGGATGGTGGCAAGAAGTTGGGAAAGAACTGCTTCGCGGGATGGGATGTCGGCGATGGCCTTGAGCTTTTCCGCATCGAGCACGGCATTGCCAAGGATTCC
>JBBRIB010000040.1:0-12920 GCA_038221745.1 Verrucomicrobiales bacterium | reverse complement strand
GACCGCGACGAAATCACCTTCGATACCGAGCACCGCGCCTTCAAGCACAGCCGCGTCCGCTACATGGATCAACTGGCCAAGGGCAATCTCATCGCCGTCACCCGCAACCAACGCCTGGAGGATGCCCTTGTCGATGGGGTGGAGCACACCCGCGCCGCGCGTGAGTTTCTCGAATCACTAACCGAAATGGAAAAGGCGTTTACCGAAAAAATGAAGCTCGAAGAACAGTCCATCGGCATGGCGGAAGGCGACAAACGTGCTGCCCACGAAGCCATGAAGAAACGTTTCTATGACGACCTCCATCACCGGATGGAAATTTTCTTCACCACCCGCCACGCTTGAGGTTTTTTGTAGGTGATTTACTTCTTGTTTATAGGTATAGCGTGAGAAAGATTTTGCCTGAAGGCGAAACGCAGAAGAAAAGTAACGATGAGGTTTTGAATGACTTAATTTAACATATGAAAAAATTTTAAAACCAATGTGATTATACAGGATAAACAGGATACTAACGGCCAGACCACCCGCTCCACCTACAATCTCGAAGCTTTTGGCGGGATGCCTGGCCCGGGAAGGAGAATCCGGGATAAGACTGAAAAAGGACTCTAACCTACAAGGTGTCTAATCCCCTAAAATCGAAATTTGGATAGTATGGATTTAGTTTCTAAAATCGTATTTTTGTTTTCGAATAAAAAATATCTAGTTATATTAGATAAGGAAGGTGCGCCCGAATTGATTTATAGAAACGGAGATAGATACCTCATGGGTGGTTTTTTGATTAATGATTCGACTATGCAAATCGATAAATCAAGTATCAATAGAACCTTCTCTTCTAAATACAATTCGCCATTGTATAGTGACGCAAGGATAATTAATGATTTAACAATTCACATGAATAAGTTCAAAATCGAAGTGCGAACTATTGATTGACAATTCAAGATCTCAGAAAAAAGTGTATCTTTTAAGGCCAGGCCTTGGATTTTAATGTCAAGTTATGTTAGCTTGCCTCCGCCAATTAATGAGGTGGACACCGTTCTACGGTATCAAAAAGCACCTCCGAGATCCAGTCTCGTGGGAGCAAGCCAAGCCCGATCAGCCACTCTCTACGCCAATTTTCAGCCCCTGCTTTTTGACACCGATGATGGACGGACAGATGGACGGCCCAGCAATAGCCTCGTAATCGTCACAATCACCCCGGCAACCCCTCTACGCTCGGAGATCATCATCCGGACGGACAAACATTTGCCTTATCCAGCTAGTAAAGCAGGGACGCTGTCTGTCCTTGCCTCACAATTCTTGTCCCGGCCAGGACAAAGACTGTAGGATGCATTTGGATGTTTCCCTCGTCCTCCTGCCAGTAAAATCAGCCATCTGAGGTGAGTGAAAAGAAGAGCGCGGTATCGGTTGCCGGACTTTTTCGATTCATTGGCACAGTCGCGAGACGCGTCAGCCACATAGGAAGAAGAGCGCGGTATCGGTTGCAGGGCTTTTTCGATTCATTGGCTCAGCCGCGAGACGCGTCAGCCACATAGGAAGAAGAGCGCGGTATCGGTTGCCGGGCTTTTCCGATTCATTGGCTCAGCCGCGAGACGCGTCAGCCACAACCGAAGAAGGGCTCAGCAGTTGCTGGGGGCGTAGTTTTTTGGGCGAACGGTGAGGGGCTGGAACTATAACGCTAACCCAGCTCCGACGCGATTATCAGGCGGAGTCATGTGCGATTCCCTTCGCGGGCGGGATGAATCCCGCGCTCCGTGAAGAAGAAGCGATTCGCAACCATGTGTGCCTCAGGGGCCCAGCGTCTGATGCACCATCAGGAGCCTGAGTCCGTTCAAGCACACCAGCACCGTACTGCCCTCGTGGCCCACCACGCCGAGGGGAAGCGGGAGAGCGAATCCAAGCGCGGCGAAGATCAGCACGACGATCACGGCGCTGGCGAAGATGAGGTTCTGAACAAGAACCCGCTTGGCACGGCGGGCGTGGGCCAGCAGCAGCGGGATGTTTTCCAGGCGATCTCCCATCAACACCACATCCGCTGTCTCCATCGCCACATCCGTGCCTGCGGCTCCCATGGCCATGCCGATGTCTGCGATGGCGAGGGCGGGCGCGTCGTTCACTCCATCGCCGATCATCATCACGGTGCCTTCGAGTTTGAGCTGGCGGATGACTTCGAGTTTATCCTCGGGCAGCAGTTCCGCGCGGACTTCATCGACTTTTGCTTCCTGCGCGATGGCATTTGCCACGAGCCGCTGATCGCCCGTGAGCATGACGACTTTTTTAATCCCGAGTCTGTGCAGATCTTCTGCGAGATGGAGGGCCGCAGGGCGAATGGTGTCCGCCATGACGAGAACCGCTTTGGCGTGTACTTTATCGCCTTCGCGTGTTCCCAGCCAGACGCAGGTTTTGCCTTTTTCCTGAAGGGGTTTGGAAGCTTCTGCTAGATCATAGAAGCCTGAGGCGTTGAGTTCGCGGAACAAACGCTCACTGCCGACGAGGTAACGCACACTCTCGACCGTGGCCTCGGCACCCTTGCCCGCCGTGGATTGGAAATCAGTGGCGAGCGGAAGCTCGAGCTTGAGGTTTTCCGCACTCTTCACGATCGCGTGGGCGAGGGGGTGCTCCGACTTTGCCTCCAGCGCGGCGGCGGCTTGCAGGAGTGCAAGAGCGGGAGCGGGGAGCGGATTGGAAAGTGAATGAATTTCTCCGTTTGAAACAATTTCCGTGAGTGAAGGCTTCCCGACGGTTAGGGTTCCTGTTTTATCGATGGCAACAATATCGATCTTCGCGGCACGTTCCAAATGTGAGCCGCCTTTGATTAGGATACCTTTGCGGGCGGCCCCGCCGATGGCAGAGAGAACGGTGGCAGGAGTGCTGATCACGAGGGCGCAAGGCGATGCCACCACCATCACCGTCATTGCCCGATAGAATGCTTGGGAAAACGTCTCGCCCCAGAATAGAAATGGGATGAGGAAGACGATGATGGTCAGCCCGATAACGCCCATGGCATAGTATTGTTCCGCTTTTTCCAAGAACCGCTGGGTTTGGGATTTTTCGGACTGGGCTTCGGCCACGAGTTTTACCATGCGGGAAAGGGCGGAGTCTTCGGAACGCTTGGTGACGCGCAGCTCGATGCCGCCGCTTTGGTTCAAGGTGCCGGCGAATAGCGAACTGCCGAGTGCCTTGGCGACGGGCATGGATTCACCGGTGAGTGAGGATTCATCGACGTTGGTGCTGCCTTCGGAAATGACACCATCCACCGGGATTTGTTCGCCCGGGCGGACGAGGACGATTTCTCCAATCTCCAAATCCTCCACTGCGAGTTTGATGTTGCCATCGGCGCGTTTCACCAATGCCTCGCTGGGCCGCAGGGTGAGCAGGGATTCGATGGCTTTTTGAGTGCGCTCCATGGCATGGCGCTGGAGGACATTGGAGAAACTGAACAGAAATAGCAACAATGCTCCTTCAAAAGGCTGGCCGATGAGCGCCGCGCCGATTGCGGCGAGGACCATGAGCACATCCACATCCAGCACTTTTTCGCGCAATGAGGCGATGGCCGAGCGGACTCCTTGCTGTCCGGCAAAAAGATACGCCCCCGCATAGAGGGTGTGGCTGAGCATCCCTGTCCCGGTCATTTTTTGAACCACCAGAGCGCTGATGAGAAAAATCAAGCCCAAGCCGCAGGAAATTTCCTCATTGAGTTCACCGCTGCGGATTTTCTGCCAGAGTGGTTGCTCCCCTTTGCGGCTGTGGGCGTAAGGTTGGATCTTCGCACCGGTGCTTTTGAGGTCACCGAGGACTTGGGCGGGTGTGGCGACCTCGGAATCGAAGGTCACCACGAGGACTTTTCCCATGTAGCTCGCGGTGGCCCTTCTCACGCCGGGGATCTTTTCGTCTCGTTTTTCCAACTTGAGCGCGCAGGCCTCGCAGGCGCTGCCTTCGAGCCGATAGATGCTTTTTTCAAGAACCGATGAAACCTGGCTGTGGTGCTCCTCAACGAGATTGCGGACATCGGCCTCGCTGAGTTTGTGGGGATCGAAGTCGATTTCCACTTTCGCCCCAACCAAGTCCGGGCGAACCGCGACGATGCCTTGGTGATCGGTGAGATCGTGATCCGGGTTTGCGGCGGGAGAAGGCTTTGGCGAAGCGGGGTTCATAAGGATGGAACCCGATTCAGACGAAATAGGCGTGGAAAAGCAAACCGAGAAAAATTTCCCACGTCTTCCCGCTTGCCCGCCATCCGCCTTCATGCTTGCCTCCCGCCCTCATGAAAATTCTCGTCGCCTACTCCGGGGGCCTTGATACCTCCGTCCTGCTGCTCTGGCTCAAGGAGAAATACAATGCCGAAATCATCGCTTACTGCGCCGATGTCGGCCAAGGTGATGAACTCGATGGTCTCGAAGCCAAAGCGCTTTCCACCGGTGCTTCCAAGTGCTTCATCGGCGATTTGAAAGAAGACTTCGCGCGCGATTTCATTTTCCCAATGATCCAGGCAGGTGCGAATTATGAAGGTCGATACCTGTTAGGCACCTCGATCGCCCGCCCCTGCATCACCAAGGACATGATCGATGTGGCCATCGCAGAAGGCGCGGATGCGATCGCCCACGGGGCCACCGGCAAGGGCAATGACCAGGTCCGTTTCGAGCTTTCCGCCGCCTCGCTCGCGCCCCAGATCAAGTGCATCGCGCCGTGGCGGGATGCTTCATTCCGTGCGCAGTTTCCCGGACGCACCGAGATGATCGCCTACGCCGAGGCAAACAACATTCCGATCAAGGCCTCGATGAAAAAGCCTTACTCGATGGACCGGAACCTCCTCCACATTTCCTTCGAAGCCGGTGCCATGGAAGATCCTTGGTATGATGCCACCACCCCGGCGGATACGGATATGTATGTGCTATCCGTTTCTCCTGAAGATGCACCGGACAAGGCGGAATATATCGAAATTCTCTTTGAAAAAGGTAACGCCATCGGCCTCAAGCATGACGATCTCGCTGCCATACTCGCTGAGCCGGGAGACGTGAAATCGACCGGCACACAGGATGGATATGCACTTCTCACGCCCTATGGCATCATGCGCGTGCTCAATCTGCTCGGTGGCCGAAATGGCATCGGCCGCATCGATATCGTGGAGAACCGCTTCGTCGGCATGAAATCACGTGGAATCTATGAAACGCCCGGCGGCACCATCTTGCTCGCGGCTCACCGTGATTTGGAAACTCTTGTCGTTGATCGCGAGTCGATGCACATCCGCGATGGCCTCATCCCCAAATACGCGCAGCTTGTTTACAACGGTTTCTGGTTCTCCCCTGAGCGTGAGGCCATCCAGGCCCTCGTCACCGAGACCCAGAAAACCGTGACGGGCGAAGTCCGCATGAAGTTATACAAAGGCAATGTCATGCAAGCCGGCCGCCGCAGCCCTTACAGTATGTATTCCGAAGCCATCGCCACCATGGAAGGTGGCCAGGAAGAGGCTTACAACCAGGACGATGCCACCGGCTTCATCGCGCTCAACGCCCTACGCCTCAAGGCCAGCGCCCGGCAGAAAAAATAAGCAACAGCACCTGATTGAAAGATTGGCGCGGATTGCCATGTCCGCGCCGGTGATCGAGTGCTGATAATATGACCATTGCTGGGGTATTGGCTTCCTGCCTGGAAAGTATCAAGGCGTGCCATTCCGTGGCGCCGGTGATCGCGTGCTTTACCTGAGCAACCCCTCGGAAATGGATCGTGCATGATCTCCAAGCCAGAGACTCAAAATTACTTTCGTTCCCCTGAAATTCAGGTAATTTGATCTTGTTCAGCGAGTGCTACGGCACAAACCGAACTTCAGCCTTCAAAACGCTCAGCCACAATTAAATCGTCTAATCTCCGAGGGGAACTTAAACGACAAAGGTCAAAGCAAGAACGGCTCCGAAAAAAGCGCGCATTGAGAGATCCGTGGGGATATCCAGTGCGCGCTTTTCTTTTGGGAGCGATTCAAGCGTATTTCATTTCAGGCCGCGCAGGACGCGGATTTTGTGGCATTCGCTATCGCCGATGTAGAGATCGCCGGTTAGTGGATGGATGCCTATGCCGTGGAGGCGGGCCATGCGGCATTTGAGCGGGTCAGGGGTATCCGGGCCATCGCCGCGGGTACCATCTCCTGCGATGAGTTCCAACAGAGGTGGAGTGGTTGTTAGGTTGATGGCGCGAACGGTGTGGGTTTCGGTATCGGCGAGGTAAACTTTTTTCCCATCGGGGGAAACGGCGATGCCTTTGGGGCCTGCGATGGTGGCAAGAGTGGCGGGGCCGCCGTTGCCTGTGAATCCGGGTTTGCCGGTGCCGGCCATGTGGTGGAGGGTGTGGGATTTCATATCGATGCGATAGACCGCATTGCCTTCGCGCAGGGCGAGCCATAGCGCCCCGTCGGGTGCTAGGGCGAGTGCGCGCGGGCCATTCAGCGGGGTTTGCGGGCCGATGGCCGCGCCATCGGTTAGGTTCTTGGTTTGTCCGTTGCCGCACCAGGTGGAGATGATACCGCTGGCGAGGTCGAGACGGCGGATGCGGTGGTTTTTGATATCGCAGATGAAGAGGTTCTTTGCCCCGGCATCAAACTCGATGGAGTGGGGTTGATTTAGATCTGCTAGATGTCCAGGGCCACCGTCACCGGAAAATCCCGGGATTCCCGTGCCGGCGAGGGTGGTGACCTTGCCGGTGGCATGATCTTTCTTGCGAACAATGTGGTTCATCCGCTCGACCCAGTAGAGATCGCCATTCGGGTGGAAGCGAATTTCGTAGGGTTCGTTGAGTGTGGCATCGGTGGCAGGGCCGCCGTCTCCGGTGTAGCCTTGTTCTCCTGTGCCGATGATAGTCTCGATGATTCCGTTTTCTAGAATCTTGCGGATGACGTGATTGTTGGTGTCACAGAAATAGACATTGCCATCGGGGCCGACGGTGACGCCAAAGGGTTGGTTGAGTTCCGCATGGATGGCCTCCTTGCCATCACCTTGATAGCCCGCTTTGCCGGAGCCAGCGAAGGTCTCGATGGTGGCGGCTTGGCAGGTGAGGCGAAACAAAAGCAAAATGATGAGGAAACGCATGATCGCGGTGTTACCCTTGGATCTTTTGAAAGACATGACCTTCATTTTGATCGATCCTCTCGGGGCGGCCTTTGTTTTGATAGATCATGCGGGTGTGATCGACTCCCAGCAGGTGCATGATGGTGGCATGAAGATCGTGGACGTGGAGCTTGTCCTGGATGGCGCGCAGTCCGAGATCGTCGGTCTGGCCGATGGATTGGCCTCCTTTCACCCCGCCGCCAGCCCACATCATCGAGAAGCCGGTGGGATTGTGATCGCGGCCACTGCCTTTCTCGGACATGGGGGTGCGGCCAAACTCGCCACCCCAGATGACCAGGGTTTCCTCCAACAGCCCGCGGCATTTCAGATCCCGAATCAAGCCGGCGACGGGCTTGTCCATGCTGGCGCAGAGGTGGCTGTGGTTTTCCTCGATTTTATCATGAGAGTCCCACTTGCTACCTGCCCCGTGGTAGAGCTGGACGAAACGCACGCCACGCTCGACGAGGCGGCGTGAAAGCAGGCACATGCGGCCGAAGTTTTCGGTGTGGGGTTGATCCATGCCGTAGAGTTTTTTGGTGGCCTCGGATTCGCGGCTGAGGTCCACGGCTTCCGGGGCGGTGGCTTGCATGCGGTAGGCGAGTTCCATGCTGCGGATGCGGGCATCGAGTTCGGTGTTTTCCTCGCGGCCTTGTTGGTGTTGTTGATTCAGCTTGGAGAGGAAATCGAGTTTTGACTGCTGCCGGGCGGGAGTCATGCCTTTGGACGGATAGAGGTTTGCAAAGGGTTGGGGGCCGGAATCCAGGAGCGTGCCCTGATAGCTGGCAGGCATGAAGCCGCTGCCCCAGTTCCGCACACCGTTGACGACCTGGGCATCGGTGTCTTTGAGGACGACAAATGCCGGAAGGTTTTGGTTCTCCGTGCCGAGGCCATAGCTGACCCAACTGCCAAGGGAGGGGCGTCCTCCGATGATCGAGCCGGTGTTCATCTGGCAGACGCCACCGGCATGGTTGATGCCGTCGGCCACGCATGATTTGATGACGCACCATTCATCGGCGAGTTCCGCCATGTTGGGTATCCAATCGGAGAACCATTGGCCGCCTTGACCGTGTTGTTTGAAGCTGCGCTTGGTGCCTAACAAGGGTGAGCCTGCTTCGCCCATGGCAGTGATGACGCTGCCAAAGCTTTGGGGTAGCGGCTTGCCGGCGAGTTGGTTGAGGAGCGGTTTGGGATCGCAGAGGTCAAGGTGACTGGGTCCGCCTTCCATGAAGAGGAAGATGACGCGCTTCGCGGTTCCCGGGAGGTGGGGGACGCGGGGTTCGAGCGGGTTGATGGAGGTGCCTGGGTTTCCCATCGCGGCGAGCAGGTTGCCATCCCCGAGGATCGAGGCGAGGGCCAAGGCACCGAAGCCGCCACCGCCGCGCTTGAGGAAATCACGACGGCTGGTGAGGATCTCATGATGGGGTGGACGGTTCATGGCTGATAGAGAAATTCGTTGGAATTGATGAGGACGTGGAAGAGGTCGGAAAGGGCCTCCAACTTGGGCGGGTTATTTTTTGTGATGGAAGTGTTTGGAGGGATGATCCAACGGAAGTTGGCATCGGGGGTTTCCGTGATGAGGCTGCTGCGGAGTTCCCATAGTTGTTCCAAGCCGGGAGAGGTTCGTTGGAGCAGGGTGTTATCGGAGGTGAGGGGGCCGTTACTCATCACGAGGCGTTGAATGCCGCCGCTCCAGAGATGGCCGGGCTGACCATCCCGACCACCGATGACCAACGCCCGGTCCGGGTCCATATAGCCGCCGCCCAGTGAGTGAGGGATCTTCGTTTCTTGGAGGAGAGCGGCGGGATCTGATAGATCCTTGGCAAGGAAGCGGATGTGGCCACCGAAGGTTTTTCCGGGCAAGGTCTCGGCGGAGAGGATGGCGGAGATATAGTAAGGTTTTTCAGGTGGGATTTGCAACCCAGAAGCCACCACCTCAAGGGTGAGTGCGGCTTGAAAATCCTCGCCACTGAGTTCCATCACGAGTTGACCGGGCGCGAAGCGGGATTTCTCACCTGTGATGCCCAGCGACCATCCTTTGTGAGACGGCTGACCGTTCCAACGTGAAGCGATGGTGCGGAGGGATTTATCGGGCTGGATGGAATCCAGATAGACGATGGCTTCGAGGGTGAAAGTGGCGTATTCAACAGCGGGCGTCCGAACGAGGATTTTTTCGTGATCGCTTGCGGGAGTGAAGGCGATGGGCGGCTCGTCCGAAGCGGCGAGGTTGATAAACCACTTGCTTTCATTGATGCGGACGGCAGGAGGCGGTGCAAGGGGGCGGCTTTTTTCAATTTGCTTCGCTTGCCCGTCGAGAAACGCCACACCGCCTGCGACCTCATCTGGCCGTGCCTGGCGACCGAAAATTTGAGTGATGGCAAGTTTCGCGAGATCTGTATCAGTGGCTTGGCGGCTGGTAAACAGCTGTGAGGCCATCGAGCGGGCGCGCTGGAGAGGCCACTCGCCATTAACCATTAGAAGGCTTTGGAGGGCGGTGTTTGTGGCATCCCGTTGGGCTACGCTCTGGAAGCCGGGTGGCGCATCGAAGCGCGAGAGCATCTCATCTTGGGAGTTGCGCTCCTTACGAATGAAAACCGATGGAACGGGTTTGTTTCCCTCTTCGGAGGGTCCACCGGTTTTCTCTGTGAGTTCGCCTGAGAGGGCAAGGAGCGTATCACGGATTTGTTCCGCATCGAGCCTTTGGGGGCGAGCACGCCAGAGAAGTTTGTTTTCCGGGTCCACTTCGTTGGCGCGAGGGCTGGCTTTGATGAGCGAGCTTTGGCGATAGGTAGCGGAGTTGAGGATTTGCCGATGGAGCCATTTGAAACTCCAGCCGTTTTGAATGAAGCCCGTGGTGAGCCAGTCCAGTAGTTCCGGATGGCTGGGTGCTTCACCGAGTTTTCCAAAGTCGCTGGCATTGGCGGAGAGGCCGCGGCCAAAATGATATTGCCAAACGCGGTTGACGATCACGCGGGTGGCAAGCGGGTTGGTGGGAGCGGTGATCCAGTCTGCAAGAGCGGTGCGGCGGCCTGTGGAATTCTTGTCTGACAGAGGTAGGACTTTGAGATCATCAGGGGCAAGAATGGTTAGGAATCCTGGCTCGACGATGGATTCACCGAGACGGTTTTTCAACTTCGTGGGCGGGGCGGTGGTCCCGACATCCGTAGCGATGAATGCGGGTTGCAAGGGCTTGGGTTTCCGATCATCGAAGGCCTTGTAGGCCGCCCAGGTCTTGGACTTGGGTTTGAATCCATTCAAAGCCCGCCCAGCCTCGACTTCGATGCGGCGGTTGACCAGATAGAGGACCTGCTTTTCATAGGGGGTGAGTTCGCTGTCCGGTTTTGCGGCCATCGCTTGCACGCCGGGAGGAAAGAACGCGAGGGCCTTTTTTCTGCCGCTTTCAGACACCGGAATTTTCTCGTGATCCCAAGCATCTTTCGCTGCCTTGGAGTCCGCTTCCCAAGCAGTCATTGCTTGCGCATGAGCCTTCTTTTTTCCAGCCGTGGCGAGGGGGATATCATCGCGCCAGATCATTGGTGAGAAGAAAGATTTAAAGCGGTAGTAATCCCGCTGAAGAATGGGATCGAACTTGTGGTCATGGCATTCCGCACAGCCGATGCTCATTCCAAGAAAGACCTCACCGGTCAGGCCCGGCATCTCTTTGATGATGAGGTCTCGCTGCGTCTCGGCATCGGCTTGGTTCCACTCATAGATTCCGTTGCGGAGAAAAGCGGTGCCGATGAGGGTATCTGGATCGCCCGGGTTGATTTCATCGCCAGCCAACTGTTCGCGGACGAATTGGTTGTAGGGCTTGTCTTGATTGAATGAGCGGATCACATAGTCGCGATAGGGCCAGGCGTGGGGGCGGTAGCCATCCTCGCGGTAGCCATCAGACTCCGCATAACGAACGAGATCGAGCCAATGCTGGCCCCACCGCATGCCATAACGTGGTGATGCAAGGAGGTCATCGACGAGGCGCTGGTAAGCATCCGGTTGTTTATCACTGAGGTAAGAATGAATCTGCTCTTCGGTGGGAGGCAGGCCATGGAGGTTGAAGTAAAGGCGGCGGATCAATTCCCGTGGTTCTGCGGGTGCTGCTTGTTGGAGACCTGCCTCATCCAGCTTGGCGACTACGAAGCGGTCCACCTCATTGTGGATCATTGCATTTTTCGAAATCTGCGAGGGCGGGGTGACTTTCATCAAGGGTTGGAAAGACCACCAAGAGCGTTCTTCGGGACTGAATTCGCCGGGCTTGCGGGCGGCAATGACTTCATTGGCGGGCCAAGGTGCTCCCATTTCGATCCACCGCTTGAGGTCGGCGATCTGATGATCAGGCAGCTTGCCGTCAGGCGGCATTTCATAGTCAGGATCCTGATACTCCACAGCGCGGAAGATATGGGATTTCATCGCATCACCTGGAATGAGAACGGGCCCCTCGCTGCCGCCTTTGAGCATGTAGCCAAGGTTATCGAGACGCAGTCCGGCCTTTTGTTTTTTTTCGCCGTGGCATTTGTAACAATTCTCTGCAAGCACAGGACGAATCTTCATTTCGAAAAAGCGAATCGCCTCGGGATCTTCGGATTGCGCGGACAAGCGCCAGCCCAGCAGCAGGAAAATGGCTGCCGACAATAACAGGGTCTTTGTTTTGACAGATCTGGATGGATTCATTTACGCAAGCAAGAGTCGATTCCAGATGAATTTTGGACAAAATTAATTTATTCGTCCAAAAACACCGACAAATATCCTTTATTAACCGAGAGCATGACCGATCCCAGTACACAGTTTGTCACCCAGCTTGCCCGCCATGACCGGGCGTTGACGCTTTACGTGTATGGATTGATCGCCCGTCAGGCGGATGCGGACGATGTGTTACAGCAGACGAAAATGACCATGTGGAAAAGCTTTGGAGATTTTGAAATCGGCACCAATTTCATCGCGTGGGCGAGGAAGATCGCGTTTCACCAAATCCTGAGTTATCGCAGGAAAAGTAAACGGGACCCACTGCCACTGAGTGATGAATTGTTGGAAAAAGTAGCGGATCGGGTGGCCGCGCTTACCGATTACGAGCACCGCCGCCGCGAGGCCTTGGAATCCTGCTTGCACCGCATGAAGGGTGAACAGCGACAGTTGATCACCCTGCGCTATCAGGATGAACTTGAAGTGGACGAGATCGCCACACGGCTTTCCAGCAGTTCCGGCGCGGTCTATCGGGCGCTCAGCAGGCTGCGGATTTCACTGGTAGATTGTATCCGATCCCGGCTCTCCCACTTGCAACAAGATCACGGATGAAAACGATTAGTCCCAACACCCGTTTTCGATTCTTCGAGCTTTGCGAACAAGCCCGGGATGCGGGCCTAGGTGATTCCGAGTGCGCGGAATTGAATCAACTGGCCGGAAAACACCCGGAACTGTTAGATCAACTGGCCGAGTCATTGTTTTGCGATGCACAGCTGCGACAAGACGGAAGGCTCGTGGCGGATTTCCAAGCGGAGATTGCTCCGATGGTTCCGAAGGCACGCTACCCGGTCTTTTTCTACCTGTTAGCTGCGGCTGCTTGTGCGATGTTCGGGTTCTGGGGATTTCAGTCCTATCGTAAACCTGCGGTGAACTTGAATCCGGCGATCGCCACTCTGGTGAAAGCCAAAGGCTGCAAGTGGGCCGCCAGCAGCTTGCCCACGGTTGAGAACTCGCGGGTGTCCGCAGGAACTTATGAATTGGTCGAAGGGCTGGCCACGCTGCGATTTGATAGTGGCGCGGAAGTCGTGCTTGAAGCGCCGGCCACCCTTGAATTGATCGATGCGATGAGCTGCCGCCTTGTTCGAGGCACTCTTGTCT
>JBBRIB010000039.1:0-12934 GCA_038221745.1 Verrucomicrobiales bacterium | reverse complement strand
GCTGACCTTGCCGCCTTTGGACTCGATGAATTCCTTCATGGCATCCCGGTCCATGCTGAGGGTGCCGGTGATGACGAAGGTTTTTCCAGCCAGGGGCAGGGCGGAGAGATCAGCCTCCGCAGCGATGGGAAGGTAGTTTTCAGAAATGGGATCGATGCCGATTTCCAGCAGACGGGCGAGGACGTGTTGGCCGGCCTCCGAGTTGAAAAAGGTGAGGATGGTCTCGGCCACAGCGGGGCCCACATCGCCGGTGATGGAGAATTTCGCGAGAAGCCCGTTGGTCTTTTTCGCGTTGGTGCGGGGGTCTTTGAGGATTTCTGCGAGGATCTCCGAGTGCGGGATTTCGGAGAGTTTGTGATGGAGTCTGGAGAGTTCCTTGGCAGCGGATTCGCCCAACTGGCGGATGCCCATGGCGAAGAGCCAGCGGTGGAGGGGTTTGGTTTTCGCAGCTTCAAGCGAGGCCAGGACTTTGGCGGCATTCTTTTCACCGAAGCGGCGTGGCGCGTCATCCGTGCCGAGATTGAGATTGGCGAGGGTTTCTGCGTTGAGATTGAACAGATCAAGCGCGCTGGTGCAATGGCCGTGGCGGACGAGGGCCTCGGCGACGATTTCTCCGAGGCCATCGAGATCGAGGGCCTTGCGTGCGGCGAAGTGTCTGATGCCGGTGACGGCTTGGGCAGGGCAGGCAAAGTTCGTGCAGCGCCAGGCGACGAAGCCTTCTTCCCGGGAAATCGGGCCAGTGCAGGAGGGGCACTTCCCTGCCACGGAATCATGGATGGAAAAAACAGGTGCACCGGGAACCGCTCGGGTGACCTTGACGATGGCGGGGATGATTTCACCGGCTTTCTCGATAAGGACCCTTGCGCCGATCTGGATTTTTTTACGGTCGATCTCATCCTGATTGTGAAGCGTGGCGCGGGAGACGGTGGAGCCGGAAATGAGGACGGGGGTGAGCTCGGCGACGGGGGTGAGGACTCCGGTGCGACCGACTTGGATGATGATGTTGTTGAGGGTGGTTTCCTTTTGCTCGGGCAGGAATTTATAAGCGGCGGCCCAGCGCGGGGCACGGGAAGTGGAACCGAGTTGGTCGCGTTCGGCACGGTCCAACACTTTGATCACGGCTCCATCGGTGCCATAGTCCAGCGCGTGGCGGGCGGTGTTGATTTCGACAATCCCTTCCAACAATTCGTCGAGGTTGCTGGCTGTTAGAATCGGCTGGTTGCGTGGGATTCCGAGGCTGTCGAGCAGAGCGTGAAAATCAAACTCACTTTCCAACGGAGGGCCTTCATAAGCTCCAAGGCCATGGGCGAGGAAGGCGAGGGGACGCAGGGCTACGACTTTGGGATCAAGTTGTTTGAGGGTTCCGGCGGCGGAGTTTCGCGGATTTGCAAAGGTGGGGAGGCCTGCTTCATCGCGCTCTGCATTCATCGCGGCAAACGCTTCATTGGGCATGAAGATTTCACCACGGACTTCGAGGAGGGGTGGAATAATTATGGGTGGAACATCTTTCCCATCGCTGCCTGCGAAGGACGCTCCAGCTATTTTCAGTTCCAGCGGGATGCTGCGGATGGTGCGGACGTTATGGGTGACGTCGTCGCCGGTGGTTCCGTCGCCGCGGGTGGCGGCGTATTCTAACTTGCCGTCGCGGTAGAGGAGGGAGACGGCGACACCATCGATCTTGGGTTCGACCGTGACGGTGATGTCTCCGCGTTTCAGGTTTTTTTGAAGACGCTGATAGAATGCGATGAGTTCTTGTTCAGGGCGAGTGGCTGCGTTTTTCTGCATGGCCTCGGCGCTGAGTTCGAAGACATCATCAATGGAGAGCATGGGGATGGCATGCCGGATCTGCTTGAAGCCATCAATGGCGGCACCCCCGACGCGGAGGGTGGGGGAGTTCGGGTCTTGGAACTCAGGGTGCTTCTTTTCTAACAATTCAAGTTCGCGGAAAAGTTCATCATATTCCGCATCTGAGATCTCGGGGGTGGCTTGGGTGTGGTAGAGGCGATCGTGATGCTCTAACAGCCCCCGGAGTTCGCGGATGCGCGGCTCCGGGCCGATGGGGGTAGCGAATGAAAAGAGATCAGGACCGGCCATGGGGGAAGTTTTCGATTTGAAGGCTGCGAATCAGGATCAGAAGTCGAACTTCGGGCCAGCGGGGCCGGTCGGGGCTTTTTTGAGGGTGGAGCCGATTTTTTCCCGGGTGAAGCGAACGACGACCTGGTATTTTGCCTTTTCGCAGCCGATGCCGAGGAGGGCGCTGCCGCCGCTGTTCAGTCTCCAAACGTGGGACGATAACATGGTGCCCTCCGCCACGGATTTCGGGTCGATTTTGGGCGCGGCCTGGATCGGTTGGCCATGGAGGGTGGTGAGGAGTTCGGCGAATTCCTGCCAACAGGGGCCAAGTTTGGCATCATAATCCGTGGCGGACAATGTGGCGGTGCGAACCTGGATCTCATTGAGGGTTTCGGTTTCCGTCCAATCGAAAAAGAGCGAGGCTTCAAGGCCGCCGACTTTCTGTTTCAGCCGGAAGATGCCGTTAAGGCCGGTGCGCCCGATGAGGTTTTCGGGAATGGTGTTGACGACAAATTTGGAGGACTTGAGTTTGGTGAGGACTTGGTCGTGGGTATCACCGAATTTCAGCGTATCGAAAACGGCTTTGGCATCGGGTGCGTTTCCGTTGGCAGAAGGCGGATAATTGAGATCGAGCCACTTTTTGTCATCGGTATGAAGTTTTGCGATTTCGAAGGTGGTGATTTTACCGTCGGCGAGGCGGATGGTGACGGCGGTGCCCTCGCGTTTGACGAATTCCCCTTCGAAGCTGCGAGTGCCATCCGCGCTTTGCCATGGGCGCGCATCGGCGGCGGTAAGTGCGAGTGCGAGGAAAAGGATGGGAAGCTTGAACAAGGTGTTAAAAGGGGTTGGTCTCACGTAGGCAATTTGATCAAGGTTAGGTTAGTCCAAGGTGTGGAAGTGTCAAGG
Organism: Verrucomicrobiales bacterium; assembly: GCA_038221745.1. Lineage (GTDB taxonomy): Bacteria > Verrucomicrobiota > Verrucomicrobiia > Verrucomicrobiales > Akkermansiaceae > Luteolibacter. Next base: position 9,955 of record JBBRIB010000039.1, on the reverse strand, counting down.
ATGGGAGCCGGAGGGAGCGTGAAAAAAAGCCGGGCGTTCATCGGGCCGAATCCTTGCCAGTATGCGAGGAAGGCTCGAATTTTCCTTGCAGATAAGGCTGATCCGCAGAGGGTGAGCGGGGAAATGTTAACGGATCCTCGAGTGTATGCAGTGGCTTTAGTGGCTGCTTTTTGCATTGGCCTCTCGAAGACGGGTTTCAATGGTGTTTCGATGGTCTCGGTGATTTTATTGGCCGAGATCTACGGGGCGAAGGCATCGGTGGGCTTGGCGTTGCCGTTGTTGATTGCAGCGGATCTGATGGCCTATCCGGCCTTTATCAAGCACGGCTCATGGCGGCCTGTGTGGAAGTTGTTAGGCCCGGCACTGGTGGGTTTGGGGCTTGGATGGTTGATGCTTGCGCGGATTTCCAATGAGGATGCGCGGCGGGTCATTGGCATCTGTGTTCTGGCGATGGTATTCTTGCAGGCACTGAGGAGATGGAAGCCGCTGTTTTTCGATCAATTGGCACAATCCCGAGGATTTGGGATGAGCGCCGGGGTGATGGGTGGATTTTCAACGATGTTGGCCAACGCTGCCGGACCGGTGATTCAACTCTATCTGATGGCGCGGAAGATTCCAAAGATGGAGCTTATCGGCATAGGTGCGCGGTTTTTCCTGCTGATCAACCTGATCAAGGTGCCGTTAAATGGGCGCCTGGCGTTGATCAATGCAGAGAGCCTAACGGATAATGCGAGGCTCTTGCCCGGAGTGGTTTTAGGGATCTTTGGCGGGAGGTGGTTGATCTCGCGGGTGCCGCAAGCGGCCTTTGAGTGGATGGTGGTGATCTTCTCGTTGTTGGCTGGATTGCGGCTGAGTTTCGGATGATTCCTGGATCTTGGGCGCGGGAACAGGACGCAATCGCTGTTTTGAATTGGAGCTTGGGGCGAGGGGGAGCTGGCCTCCAAGTCAGCTTCATCTGAGGATAGATGTTTTTTGTGAAGTCCCTCTAACTCAATGATTGATTGCAGCACCTTCGATTTTCATTCATCCCGCATCGGCGTGGTTGCCAAGCTCTGGATTTTTCCTAAGCTCCGGCCAGAAATGAGCGCAATCAACGACCTTCTCACCGCCGCCGTAGCCGATGGAAAACTCCTCGACTCCGCAAAAACCAACATCTTGGCATTGCTCGCAGGCACCACCAGCGAGATCGCCCCCAAGGCCGTCCAGGAACTCGCCGCCGCAGGTCAATGGGAGGAACTCAATGATCGGTTTTTCAAAACTCTCGCCTTCGGCACCGGTGGTCTGCGGGGCCGCACCATTGGTCGTGTGGTCACGCAAGCCGAGCAAGGCGCGGGTGGGCCCGACGATCGCCCCGAGCATCCATGCGTCGGCACGGCCACCATGAATTTCTACAACCTCAGCCGCGCCGTTCGTGGCCTCATCGCCTACGCGAAACAATTCGCCGGCCCCACTCGCAAGCCTGTCCTCGTCTTCGCCCACGACACCCGCCATTTCTCCCGAGACTTCGCTGGGTTTTGCGCTAAAACCTGCGCAGATCTCGGCTGCGATGCCTACCTCTTCGATGGCCCGCGCGCCACGCCTGAACTCTCCTTCGCCGTCCGCGAACTCCGCGCTGATGGAGGTGTTGTTCTAACAGCTTCCCACAATCCCGCCCACGACAATGGCTTCAAAGCCTATTTCAACGATGGTGCCCAGATCGTGGAGCCACACGCCACCGCCATCATCAATGAAGTCAATGCGATCATCAGTGAACGTTACGACCCCGTGCCACAGTCCCAGCGCGGCACGGTGACTCTCCTTGGTGCGGAGATGGATGCGATCTATATCGAGCGTCTTAAAACCCTGCTCCTCCAGCCTTCTCTTCTATCAGGCGCCACCACCAGGATCGTCTTCACCAATCTTCACGGCACCGGTGGCCATATCAATGTGCCCATGCTCCGCAGCCTCGGTTTCGAAGTTCTAACCGTTCCCGAGCAGGACATTCAGGACGGGCGCTTCCCCACCGTGGAATCACCCAATCCCGAACACGGACCCGCCCTCCAGATGGGCATCGATCTCGCGGAAAAATCCGGTGCGGAAATCGTCATCGGCACCGATCCCGATGCGGACCGCATGGGCGTGGCCGTTCGCGATGCCGCCGGGAAAATGGTTCTCCTAACGGGAAATCAGATCGGCTCCCTGATGGCATGGTATCGCCTCAAAACCTGCTTCGATCTCGGCTGGCTTACCCACGCAAACCGTAGCCGTGCCGTGCTCGTCAAAACCTTCGTCACCACCGAACTCCAGCACGCGATTGCCGATGGCTTCGGAGTCGGCACCGTGGATACCCTGACAGGATTTAAATACATCGCCGGCAAGCTTCGCAAATATGAAGAAGCCATCCCCGCCGATAAAAAGGGCGATTACCGCGCCCTTACCGAAGCTCAGACCCGCGCCCTTCGCCTCGAATACTCGCGGTTCTTCGTCTTCGGTGGCGAGGAAAGTTACGGCTACCTCGGCTCGGATGCCATCCGCGATAAGGACGCAAACGGTGCCACCCTGATGTTTGCCGAGGTCGCCGCCTACGCGAAATCCGTTGGAAAAACTCTAACCGAGCTGATGGACGACATTTACTCCGAATACGGCTACTATTTGGAAATCGGCAAATCCCTCGTGATGGAAGGGGCCGATGGTGCTGCGAAAATCCAAGCCCTCGCGAATTCCTACGCCGAGCAACCGCCCGCCACCGTCGATGGTTCCAGCGTGCTCCGCATCCGGGACTTCGCCAGACAAGAGCTTTTCGACCAAGAGGGCGACCTCCTGCCCAAGGAGAAAATGCTTTTTGTCGATCTAGAAGATGGTCGCTCCTTCGCCGTCCGCCCCTCCGGCACCGAGCCGAAAATCAAATACTATCTCTTCGGCAAACACGCACCCGGCGGTGATCTTTCATCTAATAAAACTACGGTCGAATCCGGCCTCGCAGGCCTTTGGGCATGGATCGAAGCGGATGCCGCAAAACGTTGAAGCTGAAGAGATCAGTCAGCCTGCAAATTCACCTTCAGTTCGAACAAATCCCGCCTGCGATCCATCAGAGGGGTCACCGATCCCGCTTCCCGTGAGCGATAGAGATCGGTGATATCCAAGTCGGTGACCAGCATGGTCTCCACGTTGGGATCCGCCTCCGCTTGGATCCCATCGCGGGCGAACTCGAAATCCGAGGGAGTGAAAACAGCCGCTCTCCCGTAGTGAATATCCATCGCCGGCACATCAGGTAAATTTCCCACCACCCCCGTCGTCACCACATAGATTTGATTTTCGATGGCTCTTGCCGCAGCGCATTTGGTCACCCGCAGATAGCCTTGGCGATTGTCCGTGCAATAGGGCACGAATAGAATCTCCACCCCTTGTTCCGCAAGGTAACGGGCCGCTTCGGGAAACTCGACATCATAACAAATCAAAATCCCCACCTTGGCCTTGGGAGTCTGGATGACTAACAACTTATTGCCACCGGTAATGCCCCACCAGGTGGTCTCGCTGGGGGTGATGTGGAGCTTTGGCTGTGAAACATAAGACCCGTCCGGACGGAAAAGCATCGCTTCATTTTGCAAACGCCCATCGTCTTGCAGGACCGGGTGCGAGCCGGCGATCAAATGCAAACCCTGCTCCCGCGCCAAGGTGGACATCAGTTCACGGAATTTCGGCGCGATCGCCGCCAACTGCCGGATCCCGTCCCGCGAGCTGAACGGCTCCATCGCCGAAAGCAGCTGCACTGAGAAAAACTCGGGAAACAACACATAATCCGCGCCATAATCTTCTCCCGCGGTTTCCACAAAGTAGCGCACCTGCGCGGCGAATTCATCGAAGTCTTTGATCTTCCGCATTTGATATTGCACGCACGCCACCCGCACCTTGCGGTCCTCACCCTCGGTTCTCACATAATCCGGGTTGAGCCACTCGATGAGCGTTGCGTAGTTACGGCTGCGTGGATCGCGGATATAGTTAGGCATCACATCCCGGACCACGAATCCCTCGCGCAGTTGGAAACCCATCACCGGGTCTTTCACCAGCCCGTCCTGCACGGCATAGACGTATTCCTCCGGGGTGTATTGGCTACTATAGAGATCGTAGTTCCACAAGCGCCCGCCAGCGAGGATGCGGCGCAGGTTCAGCCGTTTGCAAAGTTCGCGACGGAGCGCATAGAGTGCCGCGCCGATTCCGCGCCCGCGCTCTTCTTGCGAGACATAGACCTCCGCCCCATACAAGGTGTCTCCCTGAGGATCATGATTGTAGAAAAACCCGTCGTCGGTGATGCCGTAGTAAGTGTGATGTCTCAGCGGATCGCGGCTCATGTTGACCACCAGGCTTGATGCCACGCCTACGATTTTCTCGCCCTTGGTCATCACGATCTGGCCATCGGCGAAGACTTTGAGATGCGAGCGGAATTGTTCTTCCGTCCAGGTTCCATCCGTTCCCAAATCCGCCGGGAAGCAACTTTTGTGGAGTTCGATCATCGCCGGGAAATCCTCCGCCCGCGGAGTCCTTGCCACATACTTCTCTCCTTTGATTTCAAACTCACGCGCTTCCATGCGGGCCGAAGGTCGCTTATTTTTCCTGCCCCGTAAAGCTCAAGGAAAGCCCCTGCCTGGCACCCGGGTTCAGGCTGCCTCTGGGGGTTTATCGCGTATTTTGCGGATTAGCTTTGCATTTATGGCCTCAGTTTGGCACTTCGGCCTCAGCAGATATTCAAGGTTTCCGTAATTTTTGGAAACGCCAGCTCCTGCTTCTCTGCGCTCATGGCCTCGTCAAAAACTCAAATTGCCCGCGTCACTTGGCAGCGTTTCCGCGATGTCGTGGGGAGGCTTTTGAAGTCGCCTTCGGGACCGAAGGCGATCATGCTTTGCGGGTTTTTGATGGTATCGATGATCGCGATCAATGGCTTCAACGTCCTCAACTCCTACGTCGGTCGGGATTTCATGTCGGCGATTGAGAATAAAAACATGGCAGGCTTCAAATGGCAGGCGGTCTTGTATATTCTTGTTTTTGCCGCCTCCACGGTCGGGGCGGTGTTCTACCGATTTTCAGAAGAAAGATTGGGGATTCTCTGGCGCGAGCAGTTGACGAAGGATCTGGTGGGTGCGTACCTCAGCGACCGCACTTACTACAAACTGGGGGCGAGTTCCAGTGTACCCAATCCGGACCAGCGCATCACGGAAGATGTCCGTGCGTTCACCACCACCACCCTGTCATTCATCCTTCTGATTTTGAATGGCACGCTCACCGCGGTTTCGTTTTCCGGAGTTCTATGGTCGATCAGCCCGCAGCTTTTTGGCGTCGCCGTGGGCTATGCATTTATCGGCTCTCTGCTGACAATCATGTTAGGAAAGAAATTGATTCGGTTGAATTACCAACAGTTGGACATGGAGGCGAACTTTCGTTCGGATCTCATCCACATCCGGGAGAATGCGGATTCCATCGCCCTATCGCACCGTGAGGGGCGATTCAAAGTACGCTTGGAAAAAAGGCTCCTTGCCGTGACCACCAACTTCCGAAGGCTCATCCGCATCAATCGGAACCTCGGTTTTTTCACCACCAGCTATAACTATCTGATTCAAATCATCCCTGCTTTGATCGTTGCGCCTTTGTTCATCATGGGCGATGTGAGGGAATTCGGAGTGATCACCCAATCCGCCATGGCGTTTGCGACCTTGCTGGGAGCATTTTCAATCATCGTCACCCAGTTTCAATCGATTTCAGCCTTCACCGCTGTCACGGCCAGACTCAACAAGCTCAGTGATGGAATCGAGACGGTCCGCAAGATCAGGACCTGCGGGGTCGAGACGGCGACCGATGAGGATTTGGTAAGTTATGAGAATGTCACACTCCATACCTTGGATCGCTCAAGAATATTGGTGTCCAACTTGAGCATGCGCATCGAACGGGGCACGAGTTGGCTCGTCACCGCGCCGGACGATGCGCCAAAAGTGGCATTGTTCCGCGCCACGGCAAGTGTTTGGGATTGTGGTGATGGGGTCATTTCCCGCCCCGGCCTGGATGATATTCTTTTTCTGCCGGAGCGGCCCTATCTTCCTCCGGGGCCACTGCGCGATGTGTTGCTGAGAACGGGGAAAGAATCCACCACGGATGATGCCACGATCATGGAGGCTTTGAATCAAATGGGGCTCCAGGAAGTGGTGATGCGGGCCGGCGGACTTGATGTGGACCAGGATTGGGACGATCTTCTGTCAATCGGAGAGCAGCATTTGATTTCCGTCTCGCGGATTTTCCTGGCGAATCCCAAGTTTGTTTTCCTTGATCGTCCGGGGAGTTCATTACCCAAAAATCAGATTGAAATTATCCTCAATCTGCTCGCGGAAAGAAACATCGGAGTGGTCACGTTCTCAAAAAATGGCGAGTCCCACCTGCACTATGACGCCCACTTGATGATTGAGCCCGATGGCACATGGAGCATCAGCCAGAGCGATGTGATCGACTATCATTCGCAGCTGGGTGATTTGAATTGCTAGGAATCCGAGAGTGATTTTACCGAGGATCCACGGTTCTGGAACGGGTTCCTACAGATTATCGATGCGGCCGCATCGATAATCTGTTTTGGAAAGCTTAAGGATTCGCGGGTGCTTCGGGGCAGGGGGGGTGTTAGGTAGTTCCAAGCGAGAGGGTGACCACACAGGGGAGTTTTGTGATTATAACGGACCTCCCTTCGGGCAGAAGTTCCAGCAGGCTGCCATGATTCGAAATTGCCTCGCGGATGCGTGTGCCCGGCGGAAGCGGTGGGGCCACGCTCAGGCCACCGGGCGGAATGACCAAGCGATTACCGATCTCAAACCAGATTTCATGCGGATTTGAAGCTTTTATTTGGAAATCCACCTGCCCGAAAGTGGTGGGCAATCCGCGCACGCCGATTCCATTTTCCTGCGAGATCCAGCGCCATGAAAGACCTGCGGCAAGCACCAGCGATGAAGTGTGTTCACGCTCGCTGGCCACCATGGAGGCGAGCGCAAGGAGATACTCCGCCGCGATCCATGTGTGGGGAATATCCCCCAGGTGGCCGGGAGCCCGAGAATCCTTCCAGGTGATTTCAGGCCATTGATTCCATTCGAGAGGACGCCGGTCTGAAAGAAAAAACTCCAGCAATTCGTGGGCCTCATCACGTTTGCCCAAGCGGACCATCGCGCCGATGATGCGAATTTCATAGGCCGTGTAGTTGTTCCACGGAATATCGCCACGGTGTTTTTGCCTGAAACCATGCAGATAGGTTTCCAACATTTGATGAAGGGCGGCCTGCGGGAGCTCGTCTGCAAAGTCGAGCTGCGCAATCGCATTCGAGGTGGCGGTAGGATCAAAATCCGCCCACTCGACCGAGCCCGGAATATATTCGAGCTGCTTTTGTTGGATCACTTTTTTGATGGATCGGATCACATCATGGGTGAAATCCTTCGCTTCCTCCTGCCATCGTTCGGCTTGTGCGGTGAGACCAAGATTTCCCGCAATTTCGGCCGCTGCCTCCAAGCCGCGAATCCCCCAGAAGTCATCCCAATACGAATGCACGGGATGGGCGAGGTATCCTTCATGGCTGGCAGACTCTGGCAGCAATCCATAACAGGCGAGATGCTCGGGTGTTAGATAGTGGGCGGTTTTGCGGGTTGCCCGGATCTGGATGAGATACTCGGCAGCGCGCTGCACGGTGGGGCGCATGGAATCCAAAAATTCCGGATCCGGATTGGCACGGAAAACCTCACGGATTCCCCAGAGCAATTGGCCATGGCTGTCATGCTCCACCAAGGGATCCACGCCATCCCTGTCCACCACGCAGGGAACGAAACCATCGTCATACTGAAACTGAACATACCATTTTACAAACTCGCTCAAAGCATCCGGCAGCCCGGCTTTGGCAAGGGCGGCACCCATGATCACACAATCCCGCACCCACGAGCGGGTGTAGCGGCGTGGGCCGGGCTGGATGGCGGGTCCATCCCGATTGATGAGAATATGGGCGGCGGCGGTGCGGAAACATGCAAAGGCATCTTGCGCGCTGCTGGGCACCTCCCACCGGACGCCACCGAGGGTTTTCTGCCAGTCCGCAAGTGATTCATCCCATCCTGACGGGGTAGGGGATGCGGCGGAATTAAAATATTCAAATGATAGAGTTTTGCGGTGCGACGGTTCTGAGTTTGATAGATCCCATTGGATCATTGCAGAAGCAAGGCAGGACGGATCCTTCAACTCCGAACGCGCAGGAATTTCTCCGGTGGAGAGATATTGTAAGATGCCTCCTTCTTCAAATGCAGCGGCACCGAAGTGATCTGCGGGAGTATCAGAGTTCACCCGGAGTTTTCCAATTTGAAAACCTCTGGAGTCGCAGGAGATTTCATCAATCGGGCTGCGACCGCCAAGATTGCGAAATGCCTGCCAGGGTGGATTTACCTGAAACGGACGCACCGCGAGGGAGAGGCGCAAGTCTTTACACGCCTGATCTGTTTCCAATTGATAGGAAACAAGCAGCGTGAGGGCATTTCCCTTACCTTCGAGCCACGGGGAAATTGTCAGCCTGATCCCCTCCAGCTCCCAGATGACCTCGGGGAGCGGTGCGCCTGTCGGGAGGACTGATAGATGGATCTTCGCATCTGCCCAGGTGTGAAGCTTGCCATCGATCCACAAGAAGGGTTCTAGCGAAAATCCACCTTCATCCACTTCCACCAGGCCTTCTTCGTTGATCAAGGCCCGCTTGCGACCTTCCGGGCTGCCGATGGGCGTCCAGTAGGATTGTTCGCGGTACCAATAACGCGGAAACCACCCTCTTGGAAAATCCTGTGCCACGGCATGGATGAATTCGTTGGGAGTCGCGGAAAAGGCATCCGGGCGTAATTCCAGCCGGGCAATAGCGGCTTGGTTGGCTTTTGGAAACAACAGCCTGAGATGTCGAAGTTCGCCCCGGGGGATGGCAATATGCGTGCGCTTGCCCATCGCGCGAGTGGCCTGATAGATCGCATCCCACTTCATCCCATCAGAGGAAATCTCCAAGCTGAACTCGCGAGTGGCCACATGATCCGGCCAACTGATGACAACACCGCCGCAACGCATGGATTTCCCGAAATCCACCGCCCACCACGGCGCGGGGTCTTGAGCATCCGCTTGCCATCCTGTCGATTGGCCTTTTTCAACTGCGGCTTCCGGGTTTCGATCAGGCTGTGCGCTGGAAGCAGTGACCGCGTAAGGCGTGAGCAAAGTTTGATCCTCCATCACAAAACCGGATAGAAAAACAGTGCCTTTCCCTCCTGGCCCCGCGACGATGGCCCATTCCAAAGCGCCCACCTCGGACGGTGCGCCTCCGCCCGCCGGTCCCCAGGCGAACGGCAGATCCCGCTCACTGATTCGCACATCCGTCCAATCTTCCGGCAGGGCGAATTCTGATTGCAGATTCCGCCATGCGTTCGCCCCCGTCGGATCGGCGAGCTTGAATTCAAAATGGTTCCCCGGTCCCTCGCCGCGCATTCGAAAGCCGATTTCAAAAATTTCAGGCAGCGCGAAGTGGATTTCTTTGCGAATCACCACGAAGCCCGCGCCCTCATGGAAATCAAAATCCAGCCGCAATCCCGGCTTGCCATCCGCGTCAGAGATCGCCGTGAGCGCTCCCTCGGCCTGCCCGGAGGCCACCACCCGCCATGAATGCGGATCGGAAAATAGGTCAGTCAATGGGTTCGGCGGCATGGTTACAAGCTTCTCAAGCGGGGTTTTCGTTGGAGTGATTTGATAGAAAATTACGGGGTTGAGGTCAAAATGAATCCGTAAATCTGTTATTTTTGCCTCCTTTTGGCCTGGAAAAAGATCCTGAAATTTCCCTTTGTTTGGTCTTGCTATGGTGGGCGATCACCTTAGTCTGCGCGTCCGTTTTTCTTTTTGCTGGCAGACGGTTGGTGCCCCGGTGTCTGTCAGTATTTCCAATTTCCGGGGCAACTGC
>JBBRIB010000038.1:0-13042 GCA_038221745.1 Verrucomicrobiales bacterium | reverse complement strand
CTTCTGCGGTTCCTTCAATCTTTGCAAAGCTGCGCGAGTCGGTCGCGCAGGCGGATGATCCCTTTGCGTAGTTGGAGGAGATGTACGGCGCTTGTTTCCGCAATGAATTTCGCGCTGTCGGCTGCGCGGAAATGGGGTCAGTGTGCAAATTTTGACAGAATGCAGGAACGGATTTCGAAGAAGCGAGTGCTGCGACCGCTGGCGGAGATGCGGGGGCAGATAGCGCGGCCTCACCGCAGGCCGTATGTTGGGGGTCAGGAGTCGGACTTAAACATCTCCCACAAGTTTTCTCCCGATTTGTGGATTTTTAAGAAGTCGGCGAGGTCACAGAGGAGCTGCTTTGCAGGGGTGCGGGGGTGCAGGGGTGCAGGGGTGCAGGGGTGCGGAGGAGACGGGGGAATTGACGCGCGAGGTTCCGTTTGGAAAAGGCTTTCCAGAATATTTTGGTTCAGTTCCAACTCATCCCCGGCTTGCCGGGGCGGGGGAAGCGCGTGAGGGCGGGATAGCCCTCAAGCACGTCATCCACGGAATCCCCGGCAGCTAAGAACTCCATTACCGTTTTCACCGTGATGCGGGTTCCTTTGACCACAGAACGTCCATTTCAAATTGCCGGGTCCATGGTGTTTAGATCTTTCATGGGAAAAGAGTGCCGCTGTTGGGTCGAAAATGCAAACTGCCGTTTGCGCCAGTGATCCTCAATCCACCGGAGGGACCCTGGCCCCGGAGTCCGGCGCTGCGGAAGATTTTCAAACAGGCGGCAGCTCTGGCGTCGGCGGATGGCGGGAGCCGGGAAAGTAAAACTGAAATTCTGAAAGCTGAAACGCTGAAATTGAAGAAAAGAGGGGACGGAGTTGGAGGTGGGTGGCGGAGGAGGCGCCTTGCGCTGGCGGGCGAGGTGCTGCTTTAGAAGCTGGCGTAGATGCAGCCCAAGAAACGTCTCGCATGGATTGGGAGATCCGATTATGGTATCGCCATGAAAGGCATGATGTTGGAAATTCCCGAAGAAGTTTTGGCGTCCGCCAAGATCCCTAGGGCACAGATGGAATCCGAGTTGCGTCGGCGTTTGGCAGCCACCTTGTATGCGGAAGCGGTGATCGGCGGAGCGGCGGCTTGCAAACTGGCAGGGCTTGGCAAAGCGGAGTTTCAACATTGGCTCGGGGAACATGGCGTCGCCCAGCCGCTCGAAGTTCGGGACTATGAAATCGAACGGGACAACCTTGAGGAATGGATCAAAAGCGTCTGATCATCTGTAATACCTCGCCATTGATCAATCTGGCAGAGATCGATCTTCTGGATATTCTTGAGGCGCTTCCCGGGCAGGTTTGCATACCACCCGGCGTTCGAGATGAAGTCATGGCCAAGGCGGGATTATTTGCCAAAGCCGCATCAGCCGCTGATTCGGGCCGATTCCGGCTGCTACCGCCGACAGATAATTTGCTGGTGAGGAGTTTTTCCGCGACCCTGCACCGTGGCGAGGCGGAGTGCTTGGCGGTAAGCATGGAGCACCCCGGATCGATCCTGATCCTGAATGATCTGGCCGCGCGTGCGGCTGCATCGGCTAACGGTTTGCCGTTCACCGGCACTTTGGGACTTCTTGCCTCTGCCAAAGTACAAGGGTATATTGCCGCGCTGGCACCCGTTCTGCATCAACTGCGGATCCAAGCCCGTTTTTGGATCAGCTCCCAATTAGAACGGGAATTGCTTCGCCAGGCAGGTGAAATGCAATAGGCCCGAGAGTTACGAGATTCCGGTGGTTTCGGCGTTGATCGGGCGGCGGGCGGAGCTGGTGGCGATGACGCGGGTTCTGCTGCAAAGCCGGAAGGACAACCTGATTTTTATCGGCGAGCCGGGCGTTGGGAAAACCGTAGGGCGTGGCGGCCTCGCCGCGCCGTGACTACCCCCGGGGAAATAATACCAGTGTGCAAATCTTGACAGAATGAAGGGGGCGGATTTCGAAGAAGCAGGTGCTGCGTCCGCTGGCGGAGAGGCGATTACTGGAACCTTGGAAGAAGATCGTGAGTTTCACCACGGACGAGTGGTTTCCCTCGCAGCTGTCGTTTGGCAAGTTCAAGGGAAGGGGTGAGGTAAAAGCTGAAAATCTTAAATGCTGAAACGCCAAAATGGGAAGAGAAGAGAGGGCAGGAGGATGCGGAATTGTGGTCGTGGTTGGAGATGAAGATTTTTGAACAGGAGCAAACGGAGGGGCCAAATGGAGGGATCGGGGAGCCAAGCTTTGACATGCCTTGCACGACGGTAGAACCGTGCGAAACCCCTCTGTTTCCTCTGTGTCCTCCTGTTCAAAATCTTCCCGTTACCTGCCGGAAGTAAAGTGAGTTTCCCTTGCGGCTGTCGTTTGGCAAGGCGTGAGGTAGAAGCTGAAAATCTGAAATGCTGAAGAGGGAAAGAGAAGAGAGGACAGGTAGGGCGGCCTCGCCGCAGGCCGCATGTGAAAGGGGGGCGAAAGCTGGATGCCAAGGAGAGCCTGACTGGCCACACTTGGGCTGATCTTTCGCGTTCCTTTGGCGTGCGCTCCCGGCGGTAGCGCGCTACATCTCGGACAACTGGAATACGGGATCGAGAAGTCCAAGGTAAATTCCATCCGCTCCAAACTCTTCGGCGCGCTTCAGGAGTTTTATCAGGAGCGGGACCGACTGCGCTTGTTGGTGCAGTTTCGCAAGGGGAGCACACGCGCCCTCGCGTGCGGTTTTCAGCGCCCTCGCTGAAAATGGGAATCTGAGGTGTGAGATGTGCCCGGTAAAAGATCGCCTGTCACCATGGACATCCGCTTGGATGCTCCCCTCACCGCTCGCAGCCTCAGGATTTTCCTAATCGCCGAGTCCTTTGCCGCCGAGGCGGAACTCCAGGTCGCCGACAACGCCGGGAAATTCTTCGCTGAAAATAGCCATGCTCCGCTAAGCCCGGGCGGTGGAATGCAGGAGCGCTCCATTTACGACGGTCGCTTCCATCACATCGCTCGTGATGGCAAAGATAAACCTCGCATTGTCAACACCGACCTGAAATTCTGGAAGCTATGGGGAAACCGAACCTATGACGAGACAGTCCGCGTGAAGGATCAATTTCCAACCGCATGAGAACTCCACCCATATTGAGGCTTCACACGCGGGGAAAGCCGATGGAACCTCCCCGCGTGCCCAGGAACCTGAATGTCTATAAGGAAGTTCCCAAACAGCAACTACCCGTCAGCATGTGGCGGTGTTATCAATTTACCCTCCTAACCTTCATACAACCCAATGTTTCCCTGCCTTGCCCTCACCGCCCTGGCCGAGCAATGGCCGTTCTGCGTGCTCATCGCCAGCGTTGCCTTCATCGTCGTTTCGATTACCCGCTTCAAGCTTCACCCGTTTCTTGCGCTGGTGCTTGCCGCATTGGTCGCCGGGGCGCTCGCCCGCATTTACCCGGAGAGCACCTTGCTCAATGGCAAGCCCGTGATCTCCAGCCTCGCGGATGTCGTCCAACTCACGATGGAGGGCTTCGGGCGCACGGCCGCCGGGATCGCCATTTCCATCGGTCTGGCTTCGATCATCGGCTTCTGCCTGATGCAAAGCGGCGCGGCGGACCGCGTCGTGCGCAAGTTTCTCGATCTGTTTGGCGAGCGCAATGCGGGCCTCGCCCTGCTTACAAGCTCCTACCTTCTTTCGATTCCGATTTTCTTCGATACCATGTTCATGCTGATGGCCCCGCTGGCCAAGGCACTCTATATTAGAACAGGGAAAAACTACCTGCTCTATCTGCTTTGTGTGTGTTGCGGCAGCGTCATCACCCATTCCCTGACAGTCCCCCACCCCGGTCCGATTGCGATGGTGGACAATTTGAAAATCGACGTCGGATTCTCGATCATCGGCGGCATCATCGCGGGTATCCTGCCTGCCCTCGCGGGGTATGGCATCGCTTGTTTTCTCAATCGGCGGATGCATGTGCCGCTGCGGGAAACTCCCGGCACCACTCTTGCGGATCTGACCAGGATCATTGATAGAAAAGATCACGAACTCCCTGCCCTCGCCGCTTCTCTCGCGCCGGTGATTCTACCCATCCTGCTCATCAGCATGGCCTCCGGTCTCAAGGTGGCCGATCAAACCGGAGCCACCTGGATCACCGAATTTCAAAATTTCCGTGAAGCGATCAACTTCATCGGGGACAAAAACATCGCGCTCTTCATCGGAGCCTTTCTGGCGATCCGCTTGCTGATGAAACAACATGGCCATGATCGCCAGAAAATCAGCGAGCTGCTTTCCCCACCTCTCGAAACCGCCGGTATCATCATCCTCATCACCTCCGCCGGTGGTGCCTTCGGGGCGATGATCAAAAACGCTGGGGTGGGAGGTGCGGTGGAGCGCCTGTCAGATCATCTCGGGCTGAGTTTGATTTTCCTTTCCTACCTTCTCGCGCTGATCATCCGCGTCGCCCAGGGCTCTGCCACGGTGGCCATGCTCACCACCTCCGCCATCATGTTCCCGATGATCGGGCCGGACCTGCCGTATCATCCGCTCTATCTTTTCCTGAGCATTGGCTTCGCCGCCTTTGGCCTCTCATGGATGAACGACAGCGGATTCTGGGTGGTTTCCCGCCTCAGCGGCATGACCGAAAAGGAAACGCTGAAGTCGTTTTCCGTGCTTTTGACCGGCGTTTCCCTTGTCGGCTTGTTGGTCACCTGGGTGGGTTCGCAGCTTTTTCCCCTCGTCTAGTGGCTGGACAGAGATGGGCCTGCTTGCCAAGCTCCGTGCCAGCACATGTCCGCCGCCTTTAAAGATTATTACGTCACCCTTGGTGTTTCGCGGGATGCCAGCGCGGCAGACATCAAAAAAGCCTTCCGCAAACTTGCCCGCCAGCACCACCCGGATGTGGCCAAGGACAAGAAATCCGCCGAGGCGAAGTTCAAGGAAATCAACGAGGCAAACGAAGTCCTCGGCGATCCCGAGAAACGCAAAAAGTACGATGCCCTCGGCGCGGATTGGGAAAACCCGAATGCCGGGCGCTCCAGAGGCCCGTCAGGCCATGGCCAGGAATTCAACTTCGGCGGCACGGGATTCAGCGATTTTTTCGAGCAATACTTCAGTTCCGGCAGCCGCCCCGGTCCGGCCAGCCGCGGCCGCAAGGGGGGCGATATCGAGGGTGACATTCTCGTCACTTTGGAAGAAATCATGCAAAGCGCCGTCCGCTCCATCACGCTCCAATCGACGGATCCCCGCACCGGAAAAACCACCACCGATACCTTCCAGGTCCGCATCCCGCTCGGTGTCACCGATGGTAAACGCATCCGCGTGCCGGCCCAGGGCCAGCCGGGCACCGGAGGAGCGGCCGCCGGTGATCTTTACCTGCGCGTCCGCCACGCGGCGCACCCGGATTTCTCGACCGAGGGCCACGATCTCTATCACGAGCTTGAAATCGCGCCATGGGAAGCCGTGCTCGGTGCCGAACTCAGCGTGCCCACGCTGGATGGTAAAATCAAACTCCGCGTCCCTGCCGGATGTGAAAACAACCAGCAGCTCCGCGTCCGCAAGCGCGGCCTGCCCACGGGAAAATCCGGAGAGCGCGGCGATTTCTACGCCACCCTTCTGATTCAGTTTCCTGAAACGATCACTGAGGAAGAGCGCGAGTTATGGGAGAAACTCCGGGCGATTTCATCCTTCCATCCTCGTGACGATGATTCCTGAAATCGTTGTTTACCTCACCCTCGCCGTCCTCATCGTCGCTTTTCTCTATTCCTGTGTGGGCCACGCGGGGGCATCGGGCTACATCGCGGTGATGGCACTTTTCAGCGTGGCACCTGCGGAGATCAAGCCCGCAGCACTGGTTCTGAACGTCCTGGTCGCCAGCATCGCCAGCTATCAATTTTGGCGGGCAGGTCACTTCTCATGGTCGCTGTTTTGGCCGTTTGCGCTGCTCGCCATGCCGATGGCCTTCGTCGGTGGTTATATGAATTTACCTGCGCAGCATTTCAAATTCCTCATCGGCGTCATTCTCCTGCTTTCCGCCGTCCGCTTCCTGATCAAGCCAGCCGATGATTCCGTGAAGGAAAAACCCGGCACGCCTGCCGCCCTGGGAATCGGCGCGGGCCTGGGCCTTCTTTCCGGCCTCACCGGCACCGGCGGAGGAATATTCCTGACACCGTTGCTGCTCATGAAACGCTGGGCCACCGCGAAAAACGCCGCTGCCGTCTCCGCGCTCTTCATTCTCCTCAACTCCGCCTCAGGCCTGATCGGCACACTTTTGAAAACTCCCCACATCCCCTCGTTTACCTTCAATCTCGCCATCGCCGCCATCATCGGCGGCACCATCGGCTCCCGCTGCGGCAGCCGCCGCTTCGACCATACCCTCATCAAACGCATCCTCGCCGTGGTCCTCTTCATCGCAGGGAGCAAGTGGGTGTTTGGCGGATAGAACCACCTGATCAAAAGAAACCGGGCCCGCTGAATCCAGGTACCTAACCGGGATTCCAAGCCATCTGCCCGGTGCTTTGATTCTGCCGCTGGACGGTGAATTTGTAGTTTCCATCCCCAAGGAGATGTCTAGTTTCCCGGCGTGAATCATGGCATCGCTGGAAAATCCCCGCAGGCGCACGACCGCTGGGCGCTTGGAGTTTTGATGTTCCTGCTCGGCGGATGCGGGCTGGCCTACGAATACACGCTCAGCAAGATCGCCTCGGACCTGCTGGGAAATTCAGTGCAACAATGGGCGACGATGATCGCCACGATGTTGTTTGCGATGGGCGTGGGCGCGGACATCCAGAAACACACACCCACGGGTAAGCTGGCAGACCGGCTGATCACCACTCAGGTGCTGTTGGCCGTGCTGGGTGGCTTCGGGCCGCTGATCATGATCCATGGCTTCGCCCTTTTACCGCAGCTCTACATCATCATCCAATACTCGCTGGCTTTCGGAGTGGGCATTCTGATTGGCTACGAAATCCCCCTGATGATGCGCATCAACGAGGAAGACGCTCCGGACATGCGCGTCAATCTCGCCCAGGTGCTTAAAATGGATTACATCGGTGCGCTGGTGGGGGCGCTGCTCTGGACATTCCTGCTGGTGCGCTACCTCAGCATCGATAGGATCAGCTTCATCGTCGGCCTTGTCACGATGGCCTCGGCCGTTCTGTGTTTTTTCCTTTATCGGCGGCGCCTCGCCCGCCCGCGCACCCGGGTGGTGGAAATCCTCGCCGGCCTCGCATTGGTCACGACCGGGCTGATCATCGGCCGCAGCCTCACCCTGAAAGCGGAGCAATTTCTCTACCGAGACCCGATCATCGCCTCGCTGACCTCGCCATTCCAACACATCGTCCTCACCAAGAACCGCAGCGCGAACATCCGCTGTTATATCAACGGCCACCTGCAATTCAACGAGGCCGATGAACAAATCTATCACGAAAATCTCGTCCACCCTGCGATGCATCTCGCCGGGAGCCGCGAGCGCATCCTGATCCTCGGCGGCGGCGATGGCCTGGCCCTGCGCGAGGTGCTGAAATACCCGGATGTCCGCACCGTGACGCTGGTGGATCTGGACCCGATGATGACCGCGCTCGCCACTTCCGATCCGGAGCTCGTGCGCCTGAACGGTGGCAGCATGAGCGACCCACGGGTGATCCGCCGCGCCGCCACCGGCATTTCCCCGGGCGTGGAATTCAAGAATGTGCAGACGAGCCAATACGAAAAATTCGCCAGCGCCAATTATGAAACTGCCACGCTGCACGTCATCAACGTCGATGCTGCGGAATTCGTGAAATCCGTGGACGAACGGTTTGATGTGGTGATCATGGATTTCCCCGATCCGAACTCGCCCGACCTTGCGAAACTCTACGGCCGCCCGTTTTACGATCACTTGGAAAACGTCTTGAACCCCGGTGCCGTCATCGCCCAGCAATCCGGCTCCAGCTTCCAGGCTCGCGAGGCATTCCTCTGCATCGGCCGGACTCTCACCGCCGCCGGCTTCGAGGTGGTCCCCTACCACGACAATGTCCCGTCATTCGGCGAGTGGGGCTGGTGGATTGCCAAAAAAGGCGAATCCGCCGCGCAAACCCACGCCTCGCTTTCGAGCTTGGCGGATTTAAAAGTCGCCACCCGTTACCTAACATCGGAACTTGTCGCTGCATCCCTGGTGTTTGGAAAAAACCAACTGGTTTCCAAGCACCAAGATTTTACTTCACTTACCGAACCCCGCGTCTATCACTATCACCTGCAAGGCTGGAACATCGAAGAAATACCATGAATTTTCTCACCAAAATCGGCATCGGCGCATTCGCCCTCGTTGTTTTCTTTTCCATGTTCTCCCAATGCGGGCGCAGAAGCGAGGCCCAACGACCGGTCTCCACCGAGGTCATTCTCAAGGAATTTTCCAAGGGCCTCGACCTCGATGTCGTCACGGAACTCGCCAAAAAATCCAAGGACGCCGCGAATTTCGAGACACTCCTCAACAGCCAAGCCGTGGGAGTGAACAACATCGATCTCAACGACGATGACAAGGTCGATTATATCAACGTCACCGAATACGGCAGCGGTGACAAACGCGGCTTCTCCCTCACCACCGAGATTTCACCCGGAGAAATCCAGGAAATCGCCACCATCGATTTCCAAAAAGATGCCGACAAGGGAACGATGCAAACCACCGGAAATCCGTCGCTTTACGGCCCCGGAAATTATCATCAATCCAGTTTCGGACTGACCGATGCGCTGATCATGGGCTGGCTGTTCTCGAACCGCGCATCCTACACGTCTCCATTTGGCTATGGGAATCGCCCGCCGTCCTTCGGTGGTGGATGGGCCCGGCAGCCGACGGATAGCTACACCGGAGCGATGAACTCCCGCAGCGCCGGCTCAACCGTGAGCAGATCCACCCGGCCGGTCCTTTCGCAACCCGCCATTTCCCCGAACGCGGAGAAAATCGCAGCCAAGTCCCGGGCCATTGCGAACCCCACGCAATCCCAGCGCTCATTCGCCAAATCAACAGCGGGCAGCGCCAGCTCTCCTTCCAGTGCATCGTCCAGCAGACCGAGTTCTTCGGGCGGCTTCGGGCGCAGCAGCAGCTCCAGCTCATCCCGCAGCGGCGGCTCATTCGGCGGCGGTAAATAGTTTCCAATCCATCCTTCTCGTGAACGAACACCTCCAAGACTTGCTCGACACCACTCCCGTTGTCGAAATTTTCACCTCCCCCGCGATCCTCTACTTTGCGGTAGGTGTCGTCCTCGTCTTGTTGGCGAAGCCGATCAAGGGCCTCACCACTCGCTACCATCTCAGCGATGAGCTGACAAAACACGATAACAAGGCCGTCGCAATCGCCACCGCCGGATATATCTTCGGTGTCCTCACCATCATCCGCGGGGTGATGATTTCTGGCGGAAACCCGTATCAGACGATCTGGCGGGATCTGTTGTCCGTCGCCATCTGGACTGCCATCTCGCTCGCGCTTTTACTCGCCTCCGCATGGATCAACCGCACGTTCCTGCTCAACCGCTTCCAGATGCACAAGGAACTCATCACCGACCGCAACGTCGGCACGGGCGCGGTTCTGGCCGGCACCTACATCGGCACGGCTTTCATCGTTTCCGCCTCCATCAGCGGCACGACCGGCGGTGGTTTTCTCATCGATATTCTCGATACACTGGTTTTCTTCGTGATCGGGCAGCTCGGCTTCATCCTGCTCGGCGCGATCTATCAGCGCACCTGCGGCTACGATGTGCATGATGAAATTGAACGCGACAACGAAGGCGCGGGCCTCGCTTTCGGCGCGACCCTGGTGGCACTGGCCATTCTCATCTCCGGCCAAATCCGCCGCGGCGACTCGCTCGTCGCGCTCGCCGTCTGGATCCCGATTTCACTGTTGGTGTTGCTCGGCAGCCGCTGGTTGGTGGATCTGATCATCCTACCGAATGCCCGCCTTCATGACGAAATCGCCCGCGATAGAAACTGGGGCGTGGCCCTCATCGAGGGCTCGGCGGCCATCGGGATCGCGCTCTTGCTGGACGCCACTTTTTCCTGACAAACCATGCCTGACGACGACATCGACGACGATCCATGGACCACTTCGGACGAGCAGAAGCTCCGCTTCGCGGGGATTTTCCTGCTCGAATTCGTGATCAACAAGCCCAAGGTCTTCCAAGTCTGGTTGGAGCGTAACGATGCCGATCTGGAGCCGATCCTCGAGTGGCTGCTGACGAAGGAATGGGTCCAAATTCGCGATGCCAAGGAATACATCCCCACCGAAGAAGGCCGCAATGTCATCAAGCGCTTCATGGAGCGCTATGCCCGCTTTGTGTATTTCTTCGATGTCTTTTCCGGCGTGGACCTCGGCTCGGGAGAGTTCGCTTTCGAGCGCTATTTTGCAATTCTCGAGCCGGACGAATGGCAGACCTACCTCCATGACGAACGTTTCGAGGACGTTCGGCTCGCCATCGCCGAGCATCTCGGGATCGATGCCGTCGAAATCGTTGTCATGAGCTTCATCCGCGAGGACCGCTTCGGGCGCGATGCCACCGGTTGGCAGTTCGATTTGCTGCTAGGGAGCGTTTGGGATGAAATCCTCGATGTCTGCAACAGCGCCACCGACCTCAGCGAGCTTGGCTATCAGGATGGCGACCGTTGGATCGACGGCTCCATCGTGGCCGAAGACATTCTCCAACAAGGCGGCACTCTGTTAGGAAAACTGCTGGCCCGCGCACAGGATGAGCTGAAAATCTCCGGACCCACCACGGGCGGAGGGAATGAAGCGGACCGGGTCGTCGCTCCCGTCGAGTTTCCCCCGGCTTCGGACTTCAATTTCGCCAACTATATCGAACCCGCCAACCGCGACCGCTTCTGGGATGATAATTGGAATTCATAACCATGATCGTGCTCTTCTTCCGCCGCTGGTCATCGCTCCACCACAAGCCAGCGGTGCGGGTGACGACGGCACTGGGCATCGCGCTCTTTTTGAACCTGGTATTCGGCGGGCTGTTTCTACTCACCGAATCAAAAACCCAGGCCGGACTCGGATTCTGGGACGCCGTCTGGTGGTCCATGGTTACGATGACCACCGTGGGCTATGGCGACTATTTCCCGAAAACTTTCGCCGGTCGGTTCTTCGTCGCCTATCCCTGCCTGATCCTCGGAATAGGCCTGATCGGCTATTCGTTGGGTGTCATCGCCGAGGCGATGCTCAATGCATTCAACCAACGCAATAAAGGAAGAACCATCATGCGATTTGAAGACCACCTTGTCATTTGCCAATGCCCGTCGATTTCGCGGGTTCTCCAGCTCGTCGCGCAATTCCGCGCCGCCCATGCGGACCCACACCGCCCGGCCGTCGTCGTCACCTCACGGCTTGAGGAACTGCCGGTCGAGTTCCGGGAACATTCGATTCATTTCGTCAAAGGACTCCCCACCTCCGAGGAAACCCTGACCCGCGCCGGAGTCGCCAAGGCCGCGGGGGTCATCGTCCTTGCCCATGATCCATCCGACGAAAGCTCCGATGCGGAAAGCTTCACCGCAGGCACCCTCGTCAAGTTGATCGAGGAGGACGGCAAGCGCCCGATCTCACTGGTCATCGAGCTGGCGGACTGCAAGAACCAGCGGATGATGGAGCGCGTCGGCGCGTGTGGAATCGTCCCGCTCGAGGGCATCACCGATCTCCTGCTGATCCAGGAAATGATGAATCCCGGATTGACGAGGCTCTTCGAAAACATCGTTTCCTACAAGAATGGCAGCGAATTCTACATCGTCCCGCAGCGTTTTTACGGACGCCACTTGCGCGAGATTCAAATCGCGGCCATCGAATATCAGGAAAACATTCAAGTCGTCGGCGTGATCCGGGGTGGGACCACGATGATGACTTCGGATACATCACTCACCCTGCGCGAAGACGACAAGCTCATCCTGCTCGCTGAAAAACGGGCCGACTACGATGTTTTCGAAACCCACCTCCTTCACCAATCTCCCATACCCCATACCGCATGAAAAACATACTCATCAAACTCCAGCGCGACGAAGATCTCGCGCAGTTTCTGGAATCCCACGGCTTCACGGTCGAGGCGCTTGCTAACGTTGTCTTCCGAATTCAGCGTGAAGATGAACTTCCCGTCTTCCTCAAGGTGGACGAGAAGCAGATCTACTTCGAGGTGGATCTCGGCAATATCGACGCGATCAACACCCAAGAGCTGCTCCTCTCCCTGCTCGCGCTCAACACGGAAATCCTCCCGGTCAGCGTCGGAATCGATACCAGCAACTCCGAGGACCACCGCCTCGTGCTCGTGGAAAGCCGCGAAACCGGCGATCTCAGCGATCAGGAACTGCTCGCCGTATTCGATGCGCTCGAACTCGCCGTGGACCGCGTCACCGAAATCCTCAGCCCTTCCATCAACTCCTAATCATTTCCAACCATGAGCATTTTCTCACGTATTTTTAAAATCGGCCAAGCATCCGTCAACAAGGTGGTGGAGAAGTTCGAAAAACCCGAGCTGATGCTCGAACAGGCGATCGCCGACAAGGAAAAGCAGATCCGCGAGGTCAAGCAATCCGTCCAACAAGTCATCGCCACCGAGCGCCAGACCAAGGCCCAGCTCGAAAGAGAAAAGGCGGAAAAATTCCAATGGGAGCAAAAAGCCGAAGCTGCCATGCGCTCCGGCCGCGAGGACCTGGCAGTCAAAGCCCTCGAACGCGCCAGTGAACACGAAACCCGTGCCGCCTCGCTTGAACCGAGTTGGCAGGGCCAGCAAAGCTCCGTCGCCGAACTCAAGCAGGAAGTCATCAAGATGGAGGCGGAAATCGCCGAATACCGTCGCAACAAGGACTTCATCATCGCCCAAAGCAAAGCCGCCCAAGTCAAAAAAGACATCTACGAGGCCAAGGCCAGGATGACCAACCAACGCACGCCGGACGATTTGATGGCACGCATGAAAGCCAAAGCCGAGCGCCAGGGCTACGAAGCGGATGCGGCCAAGGAAATGGCGGATAACTCGGGCACCACCCGCCTGGAAGACGAGTTCAAATCGCTCTCCACCAGCGCAGGAAGTCCCGATGTGCAGTCCAAGCTGGATGCCCTCAAGGCCAAGCTCGGC
>JBBRIB010000037.1:0-13060 GCA_038221745.1 Verrucomicrobiales bacterium | reverse complement strand
AATTGAGTTTTTCGAGAAACGGCACTGCCTTGGCGGCCCAGGTCTCCGGCTCCGGGTAGCTTGATGCATCATCACCGAGCGTCAGTCTCAACATCTCGGTGTCGATAATACCGGGATTGAGCGCGACGGCGGCGAGTCCCGGCGGCAGCTCTTGGGAAAGTGCGTGGGTCAGACCTTCGATGCCCCATTTCGTGGCACAGTAGGGTGCCACCTCGGGTGAGGTGGAACGGCCCCAGCCGGATGAGAAATTTACCACCACCCCTGAGCGACGGGCAATCATCGCGGGCAGAAAAGCCCGGATTACGAGGTGGACGC
The DNA here is from genome assembly GCA_038221745.1 of Verrucomicrobiales bacterium. Classification (GTDB taxonomy): domain Bacteria; phylum Verrucomicrobiota; class Verrucomicrobiia; order Verrucomicrobiales; family Akkermansiaceae; genus Luteolibacter. The sequence continues at coordinate 12,745 of JBBRIB010000037.1, read as the reverse complement.
CCTTGAGGTTTACGTCGATGACGCGTGAAAATTCAGCGGGTAGAACCTCCCACAGCGGGGCATTCGGGTTGATCACGGCGGCGTTATTGAGAAGGAGATCGGGAGCACCGGAGACTGAAAGGACTTCGGTCGCGAAAGCATCCACCTCGTGGGGTGCGCACACATCGCAGCGGCGGATCCGGTGATCCGGGCCGAGTTCGTCCGACAGGTCATCAATCGCCTTTCGGGCCGTGCCACAGCCTGAAACGGTCCAGCCGCGTTTGGCAAACGCACGGGCCATCGCAAGTCCGAGGCCGCGGGTGCAGCCGGTGATGAGCACATGTTTCATGGCCCGACGGTAGGTTGGCTTTTACAAACTTCGTCGCAGCGTTCACAAAGCCCGCTGTCCAGCAATGGCTCGTGCTTGCGGCAGCGTGGGCAGAGTGGGAGATCGGTCTTGCGGGCGGTGGCGGTAAGTTCCCCGCCGAGAGTGACGGTGAGGCCGGCGATGATGAAGAACTCGGTGGCGAAAGCGCGGTCGTTGAGGAGATCGAGCAGATGGGCATCGCTGGTGGGAATGGTGAGAGCAACATCCGCTTCGTTGTTGCGGGTGAATTCCTTGGCTTGGATGCGGGCCTCGATGGCGGTCTGGATGGCGTATTTGATCTCGAAAAGGCGGTGAGCCTGCGTGGTGGCCTCACTTGGCACGAATGCAGGATTGGGCGCAGGGAAATCCTGTTCGTGCACGCTACCTTGTGTGAACCCAGCGTGTTCCCATGCCTCGTCAGCGGTGTAGGCGAGAATGGGGGCCAGGAGTTGGGCAAGAGTAATGAAAATTTCATGCATCGCGGCTTGCGAGGCGAGGCGGCGCGGGGAGTCTGCGGCATCGCAATACATCCGGTCCTTGGTGGCATCCACGTAGATGGCAGAGAGATCTGCGGTGCAGAATTGGTTGAGGGAGTTGAAAACTTTGCGGAATTCGTAGGCATCGTAGGCTTTGAGGCACTCGGCGGTGACTTCGTGGAGGCGCTCAAGAATCCAGCGGTCTAGGAGGGGGATCTCAGATTTGAGATTTGAGATTTGAGATGGATCGAAGCCATCGAGGTTTCCTAACAAAATACGCAGGGTGTTGCGCAGACGGCGGTAGGGCTCGGTCACTTGTTTGAAGAGATCCTCACCGAAGGGGACTTCGTTCTGCCAATCCACGGAGGAGACCCAGAGGCGGACGATGTCGGCACCGTATTGATTATAAAAGTAGGCGGCATCGGTGGGTTTACCCGCTTTTCCGGCATCGGACTTGGCGAGTTTTTTCTTATCCTTATCGACGACGAAGCCGTGGGTCATCACGGTTTTGTAAGGCGCATGGCCGCGGTAGCCGGTGCTGAGCATGAGCGAGCTTTGGAACCAGCCGCGATGTTGGTCGGTGGCTTCGAGGTAAAGATCGGCCGGGCAGTGGAGTTCTGGATGAGCGTCCAAGACGGCAGCGTGTGAGCAACCGGAATCGATCCAAACATCGAGCGTATCCCGGCATTTTTTCGCGCCGGCGGGCAGATCTAACAGGACGGCGAGTTCGGCATCGGATTTCTCAAACCAGATGTTGGTGCCTTCCTTTTCGACGAGGTCGGCGACTTTGTTTGAAAGCTCGGCAGAGAGGATGGTTTGGCCATTTTCATCGAAGAAGACGGGCAGCGGCACGCCCCAGGTGCGTTGGCGGGAGATGCACCAATCCGGGCGGGACTCGACGGTGCCGTAGATGCGGTTACGGCCCCAGGAGGGCAGCCATTCGACTTTATCGATCTCCCCAAGGGCTTGGCCGCGGAGGGTGTCGAGCGAGATGAAGAACTGCTCGACGGCACGGAAGATGATGGGTGTTTTCGAGCGCCAGCAATGGGGGTAGGAGTGCTTGTAAACTTCCTGGCCCAGCAGGTGGCCGCTCTCGGTGAGGATCTCGATGATGCGGTTGTTTGATTTGAACACATGCATGCCGACAAGCTCCTCCAGGCCGACTTCTTCGGTGAATTTACCTTCGTTATCGACCGGGGATAGCACCGCGAGGCCGTTTTGCTGGCCAGCCATGTAGTCGTCCGAGCCATGGCCGGGTGCGATGTGAACGGCACCGGTGCCAGTCTCGGTGGTGACGAAGTTGGCGAGGATGAGTTTGGAAGTGCGATCAAGAAACGGGTGCCGGGCGAGCTGGCCATCGAGGGTGCGGCCTTTGATTTCCTCCAAGGTCTCGGTGAGCTGATAGCCGGTTTTTTGGGTAAAGGAATCGATGAGCTCGCGGACGATGATGAAAGTTTCCTGCTGCCCTCCGTTTGAAAAGTTTCCGACGATATAGGTGAAATCCGGATGGACGGCGATGCCAAGGTTGGCGGGCAAGGTCCATGGAGTGGTGGTCCAGATGACCATGCTGGCGGAGTGGGGGCTTTGCTTGAGTGGGAACTTGACGAAAATGGCGGGGCTTTGCTTATCGGCGTATTCGACTTCTGCTTCGGCGAGGGCGGTCTGGGCACCGTAGGACCATTGCACGGGTTTCTTGGCCTGATAGATATTACCATTTTCCACCAGCTTCGCGAAGACGCGCAGGATGCTGGCCTCGTAGCCGGGGGCCATGGTGAGATACGGGTTCGCCCAATCCCCGAAGATGCCGAGGCGGCGGAATGAGGCGCGCTGGATATCGATGAACCTGGAGGCGAACTCGGTGCAGCGGCGGCGGATTTCCGCAGGCTCAAGGCCGGCGGTTTCCTTGACCACCTTGAACTCGATGGGCAAACCGTGGCAGTCCCAGCCGGGGACGAAAGGCGCGGTGAAGCCTGCCATGGTCTTGGATTTTACGACAAGATCCTTGAGCAATTTGTTGAGCGCAGTGCCCATGTGGACATCGCCATTGGCGAAGGGCGGGCCATCGTGAAGGATGAATTCCGGCGCACCTTGCGCGCGGCGGCGGGCGAGGATTTTCTGATAGAGATTTTGATTTTCCCATGCTTCGAGGCGGGCAGGCTCGTTCTGCACCAGGTCTCCGCGCATCGGGAAAGTGGTTTGCGGGAGAGTGAGGGTGTCTTTGTAATTTGGGGCAGCGGCGCTCATGACGGGGCGCGGACGCTAGCAACGGTCTTGGGGTGGGTCAACCTCAGGGCGCGAGGGAATGAAATGGGCATTTCTTTACGCTTTTCAGGCCGCTTGTGGGGGCTTAGTTTGAGAGCGTGTTTCAAATCGTCTTCAATGAAATCAGCGCCGCAGAGCTTTCCCAACTCGGCACCCTTGAGCAGCTCGAATTGCTTGAAGAGTTCAAGGTGGGCAAGGAGGATCTGGACAATCTCAACGGCGAGCGATTTGGAAAAATCGACCGGGATGGGCGGGTCTTGTATCGATTCCGGGCGAAGGAATATCGCTTTTATTTTGAGGTGAAAGAGGGATCGGTGATCGTGCATCGGGTCCTGCACAAGGGGACATTTTCCGATTTTAAATTCCGTTCGAGCCTGCCCTTGGCGGAAGATGAGGTGTTGTCAAATTCCAAGTATTTTTGGAAACTCATTGATGAGGGGCGCAATGCGCGGCGTTTGTAGAATCTGGTAGATTTTGCTTCCAAGGCCCCCCCTCCTAGGGCAGCCTTTGCGAATGATGAAATGGATCTTGTATTTGGTTCTCGCGGCACTCGCTGGAGGAAGTTGGATGCTTTACTCGAAGACGGGCGAGAAATTGTCCGCGCTGCAGGCAGAGATCACTGCCGTCGAGGAAAAGGGGGATCCTGAGGAAAAACTCCCGGAGCTGAACAGCCAGCTTCAGTCCGCAGAGGGCGAGCGGACGTTTAACGGGATTCTACTCACCTTTCTCGGTGCCGGGTTGGTCGGGATTTTCTTCGTTTTAACGGCCTTGCCATTCTTGGCGCAGCGGATGACCCATGCCGTTTATGACAGTGCGGAAATGGTGGAGAAAGATGCCATGCACGATGCCCGCTCGAAGATGGCACAAGGCGATTATGAAGGAGCCATTGAGGCGTGCAAGCAGGCCGCCGTCGCAGATCCGCTCAACCGCTTACCCTGGGTGGAAATCGCGAAAATCCAAAAAGACAACCTGGGCGATCCCAAGGCCGCCATTCAAACAATCCGCCATGCGTTGGAAAATCAGGAATGGGAAATCAATGATGCGGCTTACTTTCTTTTCCGCTTGGCGGAGCTTTATGACGAAGTGGATAGCGATCGTGTTTCCGCCAAAGCGATCATGCAGCAGGTGATCGATCAATTCCCCAACACCCGCCACTCGGCCAATGCGAACCATAAATTGCACGATTGGAGTGTGCAGGAGGCCGCTGACGAAGAGCAGCGTTTCATTGATCAACAGCGAGGATAGAGCCGCCATCCTAACATTACCCGGACCTTGAAGAGTGATGTTGGGCGGCGTTTCGAGAATCAAGGAATGGGGCCGGTTGTTTGTCGCGAGGCATCCACTTTTTGCGGTGGCTTTGGGTGCGGTGGCTTGCGTGGGATTGGCAGCTTCGGGGCTTTCCTACGGCATTCTTACTGCTGGAGTTTTTGGTCTGACCGGAGTTTTTTTGAGAGGCTGGAAACAGGGTGCCGGATGGTGCGCCTGTGGCCTCATCGCGGTGGGCATCTTCACCTGGCGGGAGCGGTCGCAGGCTACTAGCGAGCGGGCACTTCTGAGTTCCGCAAGTGGCGAGCATCGCGGGCGGATCTTGGCCGATGGCATGGGCAATCGATATTGGAGCGCGCCCGCCGAACTTCTAACAGGTCCTCATGCGGGTGCGAAAGTCCGTTGGCAAGGGAAAGGAAATCCTCCTGTGGCGGGCTCAATCGTTACCGGGCGGGGAAGTTTCGAGCCGCTCCCCGTGCCGCAGAATCCGGGGGAATTCAATCAAGCGAAATGGCTCCGCAATCAGGGAATCGCGGCGGTGTTTGATGCATCGAACATTCCGAATCGGGTGGAAACCGGTAGATTTGCCACCGCTGCCGCGCGTTTCCGCCAGGGTTTCCGCACGGCGGTGACGGTGGGGCTTGAAGAAGAATCCCAAGAGGCGCGGGTGATCCGGGCAATCGTGATCGGCGAGCATCCCCAGGATTCCGAGGTGCTGGTAGCAGCGTTTCGCAACAGCGGCACACTGCATGCGTTTTCCGTGAGCGGGCTACATGTGGCGATGGTCGGAAGCATCGCGTGGATCGTTTTGCGACTGCTACGCGTGCCCCGGCGGTGGGCGATTCTGATCTTGATACCGTTGATTTTCGGTTACTCCTGGATCACGGGAAACAGTGCTCCAGCCGTCCGCTCGGCATGGATGGCGGCGGTGTTTCTGGGGGCATTTGTTTTCCGCCGTAGGCCGGACCTGCTCAATGCACTGGGTGCCGTCCTGCTCGCGGCCATGCTGTGGGATGGACGTTTGTTGTTTCAGCCGGGCGTCCAGCTTTCCTACGGGGTGGTGGCTGCGATCTCGATCGGCATGGCATGGGCCAACCGGGCGTTCGCATGGATGGCCCAGCCAGACCTTTACCTGCCACTCGCGGAAATGAACCGTTGGCAGAAATACTCACTGAAGTTCCGCAGAAATCTCGCATCTTCGCTGGGTGTGTCACTCGCCGCGGGAATCGGCTCCACCCCTCTCACCGCGTTTCACTTCGGCCTTGTCACTCCCATTTCCATCGTTGCGGGGATCGTCCTCATTCCTCTTGTTTTCGTGCTGCTGAGCACGGCCCTGCTGGCCGCCGTGGCCTTTCCGTTGGCCATGCCTGCCGCTCGTTTGATCAATCAAGTGAATGGGAAAATCGCCACCCTTACCGTGGCGGTGGCTGAGGGGTTTTCTGCGATTCCCGGTGGGCATTTTAAGGTTTTCAAGACCCGCACGCCTCAGCTCCTAGTTTATCACTTTGATCACGGAGCCGCTGCTGCTTGTTTCTCCGCCGGAGGTCAAGGGGCCGTCCTCATCGATTGCGCGGACCGCCGTTCGTTTAAAAGCCGCTTGGTCCCCTCGCTCCGCAGCCTCGGTATTACACCCGACGCGGTAGTGATGAGCCACCCGGACGGCGGCCACCTCGGAGGCGGTGCGGCAGTGTGGGAGGCCTTTCCCATCCGTCAGGCCTTGCTGCCCGTCGAGCGCTCGCGAAGCCCCACTTACCGAGCATGGTTACAAGGTGCCCCTGCAGCCGGTATTCAAATCTATCAGGCGGCCGGGATTCGGAACCTCCCGATGCCGGATGGTGCAAGACTTGAGGTTCTCCACGCTCCGGACTCGCTTGCCCACAACGTCATTGCCGATGAGCGCGTCGCCATTTTCCGCCTCCATTGGCGTGGTTGGAAAATTCTCTTCACCAGCGATGCGGGGATCACGACCGAGCTTGCTCTGCTGGATTCCAAAATAGATCTCACATCCGATGTGATCGTCGCCGGGCACCACCGCACCGATCTTTCTCTCACCGATGATTTCATCGCCGCAGTGAACCCACAAGCCATCCTGCCCTCGCATGCCGCCTTCCCTATCGAAGAGCGGCTGGAGTCGGCGCGGGTTGCGTTTTGGCAAAGTCGGAAAATCCACGTCATCGATCCGCTGAAATCCGGTGGCGTCACCTTCACCCTTGAGCCGGACGGTGCGCTGCGGCTGCACGGGTTTCTGGATGATTCCAATCTGATCCTGCGGCCTCGTTAGAAAATTCTATCAGCCTTCTTTCTTCCCGCGTGCCCGCCACATGCATTTTCCCTCCGCTTCCCATTGGACTTGGAAATCCGTCTTTGGGTAGAAAAACGAATCTTCCTTCCATTCCAGCCGCTGAAATTTTCCGAACTTTTCGATCTTCTCCACGGCCCATTTGAAGTATTCCTCATGATCCGTCATGAAGAGAAATTCGCCTCCCGGTGCGAGGGATTTCCACACCGCTTCGAGGAAATCCAACTGCACCAAGCGCCGCCGATGATGCCTGAGCTTGGGCCATGGATCAGGGCATAAAAGATGAAGCCGTGAAACGGATTCCTCCGGTAGCAGCCACTCCACCACATAGCGGCTGTCCAATCTCAGCACCCGCGCATTGTCCAGCTCGCGCCGCCGGATCTTTTTACAAACTTTCCTCACCCGCCCTAACAGCCGCTCCACTCCGAGGAAATCCCGCTCGGGATACTGCTTGGCCATTTCCATGAGAAACGAGCCATCGCCACAGCCCAGGTCCACCTCCAGCGCCCTTCCTTCCCGGCACACTTCATGCCTTTCCATTTTCCGGAAATAATCCTCCGGCACCATCTCGCCCGCCATCGCGGCCCTTGGAAGCACATTCAATTGCTGCATCGTCACCCCGTCATTGAGAATCGCCAGCAGGCCTCAAGCAAGGGAGTTTTGAAACATCGCTTCGAAAGACGATAGATGCCGGGATCGTGGCGGCGGTTTTTAACCGCCAAGCCATTCCAAACCAGGAAGAAGAGGTGAGGTAAAACCGCAGATGAACGTGAAGAACGTTAGCAAAGAGCCAAAATCTCGCTGTGCATTTTTCAAATGAACCGCAAAAGCGCAGAGAAGACCTATCTCAAAGACTTCCATTTAGATCCCCTTTGCGTCCCTTAGCGACCTCTGCGCCTTTGCGCCTTTGCGGTAGTCACTAAGAACCAAGCCATAAGCCCGACAGTGGAAATAAAAAGGCCGCGCTCCCGCGCGGCCTTTCAAGTTCTGTCATGAACACCGGGGACCTCTCCCCTTAAGAAACTTTTGTCAGAGGAAGTGCCTCTCAACGGCGCAACTTTGCCCCGGATTTTCCGATCTGTCTTGTCCCTAAATCATGGGACACGGTCAGGACCGCTTGGTATGCCAGCGCTCGATGGCAAGACGGATGCCCTCTGCCTTGTGCAGGGTTTCTTCATACTCCTTTGCCGCATCAGAATCCGCGACGATGCCGGCCCCGGTCTGGTAGATGAGCTGCTCGCCCTCACGGATCAAAGTCCGGATCGCGATGTTGAGCGAGCTTTCGCCATTGAAGCCCAGCCAGCCGATGGCCCCGCAATACAAGCCGCGTGGCGCGGTTTCCACCTGCTGGATGATTTCCATGGCCCGCTTCTTGGGCGCGCCCGTGATGCTGCCACCGGGGAAACAAGCGGCGATCGCGGAAATGACATCCACCTCCTGCCGCAAGCTGCCTGTGACCGTGGAAACGAGGTGATGGACCTGGGCCAAGGTTTCCAATTGAAGCATCTCTGCCACAGCCACGCTGCCGTATTCACAAACCTGGCCGAGATCATTGCGCAGGAGATCGGTGATCATCACCAGCTCGGAAATTTCCTTGGCCGATGTCTGAAGTTCATAGGCTGAACGGCGGTCCTCATCCGCATCCTTGAAGCGCGGCCTGGTGCCTTTGATCGGGCGGGTCTCGATGCCACGCCCGGAAATTTTCAAAAACGTCTCAGGTGACGAACTCAAAACCTCACGCCCCGCGAGAGCAAGGTAAGCCGCCATCGGCGCGGGGGACGCTTCGCGCAGCGTCTCGTAAAGGCCGAACAACGATTCGCCCTTCACCTTGGCAAGAAAGCTCTGGGATAAATTCACCTGATAGATGTCTCCCGCTGCGATCCACTCTTTGATCCGCTCCACACGGTCGATGAAATCCTGGCGGCTCATCGACGCATCGAACCCACCGACTTCTAACGGGCGCTGATGATTCGGGCACAATGATTCTGATAGATTACCAACTTCCCACCATGTGCCATCGTCATGGCAGAAGATGAGCATTTCCCGGTAATCGCCAAAGACGAAGCCGCCCTCGTAGTCGATCCATCCGCAAAGCCCGCCGAGCGGAAACCCGCGGTCGCCCGTATCGAACGGGCCTGCGGCGAGGGCCTCGCGAAGCAGTTGCTGGCCTTCCGCCGTGAAAAGGCTGCCTTTGAGAATCCGCTGCGGGCGGGCCGCAATCATCGAGACCGGGCGAGCACCGCTGGCAGGAAAGTTTCCCGCCGTATCGAAGAACACCAAGCCGTCCAGATGCGCAAGTTGCGCCGCCACCTCCACCGGAGCCAGCCCGTCCAGCCGCTGCGGCTTGCTGGCAGGGCGCATCAACAGTCGATCAATCACGTCCGAACCATTGCCCGCCCCCCGCAGATGGCAAGGGAAGAAATTTCCTTATTCGCCGAGGCCGAAGCGGACGAAGCGGGTGACGGTGAGAGTGTCGCCGAGCTCCTTGCCCTTGGTTTCCAGCAACTTGGCGACCGTGGTGTCTGGATCCTTCACGAAACCTTGCTCAAGGAAGCAGCTTTCCGCGAAGAACTTGGCCATCTTGCCGGGAAGGATTTTCTCCAACATGGCTTCGGGCTTGCCTTCCTTGGTGAGCTGGGCGCGGAAGATTTCACGCTCTGCATCAATGATGTCTTCCGGGATGTCATCGCGGGAAAGTCCCTTGGGCGCACTCGCCGCGATGTGGAGGGTGAGGTCTTTGATGAGCTCTTTAAAAGTATCCGTGCCCGCGCTCTCGGCCTTGGTGGTGCCCACTTCGATGAGCACGCCCACTTTGCCACCGAGGTGGATGTAGGATGCGATGACTCCACCGGGAGCAGCGTCAAAGCGGATGTATTTGCGGAATTGAAGGTTTTCACCCACTTCACCGACTTTCGATTTGATCGTATCTTCTACGTTTTGTTCGCCGTGCTGATGGGCGAGGGCGGCTGCGTGATCGGCAGCCTTGGACGCAGAGAGCGCGTCCGCGATGTCGCCGACGAAGGCTTGGAAGCTTTCGTTTTTGGAAACGAAATCGGTTTCGCAGTTTACTTCAAGCAAGAGACCTGAAGTGGCACCCGCACTGATGCGGGCGGTGATGACGCCCTCGTTTGCGGCGCGGTCGGCCATTTTGCTGGACTTCATGATGCCCCGCTCACGGAGGAGCTTGATGGAGGCTTCGATGTCGCCGTTGGTTTCGGTGAGGACTTTTTTACAGTCCATCATGGGGGCGTTGGTTTTATCGCGGAGTTCTTTGACGATTGATGCGGTGATCATGGAATGAAATTGGGAAATGGTATGGAGAGAGAAAAAACGGGCGGTCCGTCGTTTGACAGGCCGCCCGTGTAACAAAATTTTTAGTTCTTACGAGCGGCGACCATTGCATCGACCAAATTTTGGAGGATAATGCGAATCGAGCGGATGGCATCGTCGTTTCCGGGAATCGGGAACTGGACGAGGGCAGGGTCCGCATTGGTATCGACAAGGGCGATGATCGGGATGTTCAAGCGGCGGGCTTCGGCCACGGCGATGGTCTCGCGGGCGGAATCGACGATGACGACGGCATCCGGCTTTTTGTCCATGTCACGCACACCACGAAGGTTGCGGAGGAGCTTTTCGCGCTCACGGCCAAGGGCGGCGAGTTCCTTTTTGGACATCGCTTTGAACTCAGGCTGCTTCTCGATGTTTTCGAGGTATTTCAAGCGCTCTACGGACTTACGAACGGTGAGCGTGTTGGTGAGCATGCCGCCGAGCCAGCGATGGTTGACGTAATGTTGGCCGGTGGCTTCCGCAGCTTCGCGGATGGCATCCTGGGCTTGGCGCTTGCAGCCTACGAAAAGGACTTTTTTGCCTTTTCCGACGAGGTCGGCGAGGAAATCCGAGGCTTTATCGAGCTGCTGGACGGTTTTTTCCAGGTTGATGATGTAAATCCCGCCTTTGTCCTTCATGAGGAAGGGCTTCATGCGTGGATTCCATTTCTTGGTTTGGTGGCCGTAGTGGACGCCGGCGTCCACCATTTCGGTGATGAGGTCGTTGATCATTAGATGTAGTGTTTTCCCGCCTTAAATCAGGACGGGCGATGTTGAAAACCTGCCGCATAAGGGGTCCCTCGGGGTCTTCGTTGGTGATTAGGCAGCTAAGAGGGGCGCAGGGATTAAGGAAACGAGCGGGGCTTGGCAAGGGAAATTCAGCGTTTTCTCAAAGCTTTGGCTAAAAGGAATCAACATTCATTGATCCCTCAAGAGAAATCTTGCAAAGATCCACCGCACACTTTACGACGAGACACCACTCTTGGATTTCAGAATTTGCATTTAAATCCAATTACTGGCCCCGTCGAAGGCGCAGAGTTTTTCTCTCGGTTCATCCGTAAGCTGGCCGGGTGAGCTTTCCGCTCAGGCGGATTTCCGATAAAATCCTTGGATCTTGCTCAAGTTCGATCTGACGCATCCGAGGTTGATACGCGTTCATGTAGAGTCTCTTGATAAGTTAGACTATTGTTTTCCAGCTACCCTCTCACATCCTGCGGCACACGTCAAAGATGAACAGCATTTCCCTTAAATTACTAATTTCCAGCATCACCGCGCTTTTTTACGGATCCGTTCTTATCGCACCCTTTTGCCGGGCAGCGACGGTTTCTGACCCCAGCACTCTCTGGACAACATTTCAGGGAACTTACGATTTTCTGAGCGACCAACAAACCGGTGCCACAGCGGGCGACATCGTTGGTTCTGGAACCAATAGCGGATTCTTCGTCACCTTCAATAACAATGGTGCAGCCAGCAATAAAGACGGCACCCTCGGGTTCCGCCTCCGCCTGGATTCCGCAGGGGGAAACACCAACAATCCCGCATTTGATCGTGTGGCCTTTATTGGTATCGATGGAGATATTGATGGGGACATTGATGCATTCCTCGGCCTCAACCTCCAAGGGAACAATGCGGAAATTGGGATTCACTCTGCGGGAACCGGCAGCAACACATCACCCAGCACAACAACCATCACCAGCACTCCTGCGACCAGATATAATCTGACGGCGGCGAATTACAACTATCGCCCCGTCAATTTCCTGACCGATGGCGGCACCACTTCAGACGTGACCACCACGACAACGGGAGATCCAGACTACTATGTAAGTTTCATGGTGCCGTTCGCGGATGTGGTCGCTTTCTTAAACACCAAATCCATTTCCATCAACGAGCAAAGCCCGCTGCGCTATGTAGTTGCCACATCCACCCAGACGAATAGTCTCAATCAAGACCTTGGCGGGGTGAACGGTGGAGTCAACTCTTCCACCACTTGGCTTGCTCTCGGAGGATTTTCCCAGACTGTCACTGCGTCTGGAACTGTGATTCCAGAACCAAGCTCCTTGCTCCTCTTGTTCACCTCGGTGGTTGGCTTCTGCGCAATCAGGCGGCGATAGCCAAATCGGATTTTCGTCAGTCTTGTGACTGCTTGAATATTGATCGCCGGGAACCAGTCCTTGGTTTTTAACATCGACGATGGTCAATGCCAGCTTTCATTCTCCCACACGTGGCTAGTCAACAAAGATTCCGGCATGCAGGAGAGTCTGTCATGTGATGGCCCGCAGCGATGGCGGCAAAAAATCGTAAGCGGCAGGGAAGTTTGGAATCGTTCTCGTATTGGCTTGAGCGGGTTTGCGGGAGCCATGGCTGGCGGGTGCATGCGGGATGAAATAGGGGTGGAGTTGCATAAGTTGGAAGCCCGCTTGCAAGAGCAAGCTGCCCTACCGCAAGCTAGAAGCTAACGAGTGACCTCTTCGGCGTGGGTTTCGTTGCCGCCAGCAGCCTTGGTTTTCAGAAACGCCCCAGTCGCCAAGCACAACCGATCTATGGCGACTTGACCCGGAAAATGCACCATTCTGATCTCGTTCATGCGGATGAAACATATTGGCGTAAAAATGGCGACAAAGTACTCATCTGGTATGCAGGAAATGAAGAAGTGGTCGTTTACGGGATCGATTCGCAGCGCTCCGCGGAAGCGGCCAAACCGCTCTTGGGCGAACGCATCAATGGCCTACAGCTGTTCCAAGCGCTGTTCGCGGGCTCAGCGAGCTAGGCG
>JBBRIB010000036.1:0-13249 GCA_038221745.1 Verrucomicrobiales bacterium | reverse complement strand
CAGGAAGCCGGGCTCCCTGTGCAAGCCGAGCAGCGCGCTCGGAATCAGACAGCAACCAAGATGACGCAACGTCGCTCGCAAACTGCCTTTCGAAGTTGGCAAGATCGTGAGGAACGACTTCATGCTCCGTTCTCTCATCGTTACGAGCATGTTTTAGTGCAACCTGTGCTAGCTGCTGTATTTGACGCCAATCATCGGGTTCAACAGAATAAAGAGAATAGGGAATCCCTGCGGGCACCACACGCTCAAATAGTGGCTTTGTCTTGTCATCGCGAACGATCGGACGGGCCTCCAAGGCTGTGGCAATTTTCGGCTCAACCATTACCGAAATTCTGTCGAGTGACTGACCGGAGAAGCGGATATCGAGTATCTCGCCTATTAAAGAGATACGTGGCGATCGGCGGAATTGGTCTCGTGCGGGGAACTTTGCTCGGCTGCTATGATAAAATGCGAAGCCGTCTCCGCGTGCAGGGCGTATTAAGCCACCTATCCGTCCCCAAACCTGGCTTTCCACGATAACGCGACCGTCTCGCATCGCCCTGATGCTACTGATAAAATCGTAGAAGTCCTTGACGTTCCCCCAATCAGAATCAGGAACGTCTTTTAGCGAAGAGATCCATCCACGGCGGCGGTTGGGTTGCGTCATATTATGCTTTTCAAGGGTTGGGGAATTGTAATCAGTAGCCTAAGAGTTTTGTTCTCAGTTTGTCAGTGAGTAATATCCAATTTGATCCTGATGGGGAGGATGCGCGAAGCACCCTTAATGTTGCAAGAATTTTCTCGAGGCGGGTGTGTGGATCAGGGGGATTCTGGAGGGACACTAAGACATGAGCCTCCCTCATTGGGATCATTGGTGGAGAAGAGACTGATTGATGAATGACGATTGTTGATTTGAGTAAAATAGAACCGCCGATGGACGCGGATAAGCGCAGATGATTGAGAACTGATCACGACTTGATAACTATCCTATTGGAGACGTGCGTCAAAGCAAGGTGGATCGCTTGGGATTCTTTAACCAAGGAGGGGCGGAACGCGTCCGCCCACGAGGATGGGGAGCCAATGGGGAGTCTTTAGGGTCTTCTCATTGTCGTTTCATCCTCACGGCGAACACGTTTCGCAGCTCCTTGATTTTTATATTCCAATGCCGACGATCACGATTTTCCCACGCTTCTCCAAAGTTTGCGCGAGAAGCCTCACCGCAGCCGTAAACTCATCCCCCAAGCGATCCGCCATCCGGCGCAAACCCTCTTATTCATTTTCAATATCACCGAGGGATTGCTTTTTACGTTCACAGACGACCAGATTTTCGCCTTCGAGGGTGCCATCGGGCGTGCCTGAGAACTCGCGGGTCATTGCCATTTCGATCAATTTAAAATCGTTGGCTGCGAGAAAATCAGCGATAGCTTCCGGCTCGATGGCCCAAGTGAACGGTTCCTTGCTCCATGCCAGCCAGCGCTCGACCAAGCCACTGTGCGGCCGGAATCCAGATCCGCCGTCCGGCCATCGCGTCATGAAACTGAATATCACCCGGATGCGCTTGGACGGTAATTGCAATAGCTCACGGAACAAGCGGCAAACATCATTTTCCGGCAGATACATCAGCACTCCTTCAAGAATGAAAACGGTGGCTTTGTCATCAGCACTCGGAAGTGGTTCGCGGGTTAAATCAATGGGAAAAAACTGGAAATTTTCCGCAAGCGGCATTTCGTTCCGCACCAATGTGGACCGCTTCAACTCCTGAGTCGCCGGATGGTCCATTTCGATGACCTCAAGGCGGTCAAACTCCCGCGACAACCGGATCCCGAGCGTATCGAATCCCGCACCGACTATCACGACACGCTCGAATCCCTCCGCAATCGCCACCCGGCATCGATGCTCGATCCACCGCTTGCGATGCCAATAGTGGGAGATGGTCCCAGGCAGCGTCAGCCGTTCCACCCAGCGCCAGAAGCAACGTCAGACATCCTGATCCCGGCGGAAAATGATTGGGCACATTTTGCTGTTTTTTCGGGGGTGATCAGACGAGCTGATAAATGAAGCGGTGGCCGGTTTCGGGGTGGTGGAAGTTTGCTTCGGTCAGGTCGGCGAGGAGTAGGGCGATGGCGCGGTCGTGGGCCGGTGTGGCCATGCGGTGGATGCGGATGGTTAGGGTGCGCGCTGCTTCGTCGGGTGTAAGATCGGCACTGGAGACGAAGAGCTCCCGGATCAGGGCGCGGGCTTCGGCTTCGTTGGCGAGGTGTGGGCGCAGCAATCCCACCAACGCGGTCTCGGCACGGTAGGCGATCATTTTAATGGTGTCGGTGAGGGTTTTGGCGAGGGGCAGGAGTTGCCGCAGTCGCTGGTCTTCGGGGAGGTCGGCAAGGGTGACTTTGCGGGGGGTGGCGCGGCGGCGTGACTTGAGTTCGTCGCTCTCGGCTTGGAGGGCTTGGATGGTTTCGTGGAGGGTGGCGCGGTGTTCGATGGCTTTGGGGTTGTCGGGATCGGGTGGGGCGGCGGCTCCGAGCTTTGCCTGGTGGCGGCGTAGCTGGGTGGTGAGGCGGGTGATTTGTTTGTCGAGGTCGCGCCAGGCGGGGTTGATGACGGATGTGGTACCATCCATTTCCTCGCTGCCGTATTGGATAAGTCCATCAATGTCATAGTGTTCCATCATGTAGCCGAAGTAGTTTTCCTGGCACCATCGGCTGAACATGCGCCCGGCAATGACGGGGCTGGCGAGATTGCGGGCGGTGGCGATGATGGCGGTCTGGTGGCCGCTGGGGGTGAGGCGGCGCACTTCGAGGACGGGCACGGGCGGGGCGTTGCGGGCGGTGATCTGGGTTTGGCGGGTGGCGAGGCGCATGGTGGTGGTCTCGCCGCCGGGGCTGGGGACTTGGGTGTCGATGAACTCGCTTTCGGGCCAGGTGTCGGTGACGTTTTTCCGGTAGGTGATGGCTCCGATGCGCTTTTCCCAGAGCTGAGAGAGGAGGCTGTGGTGGGAGCCTTCGCGGTCGAAGATGACGATGAAGCGGTGGAGTTGGGGGTCGGCGGCGAGTTGGGCTTCGTCGGGCTGGTTGGGGACGGTGAGGAGGAGTTCGGGGAGGATTTCCTCAAGGAGGGCGGCGGCGAGTCCTTCGGTGACGGCTTTGGAGACGACGAAAAACGGGCGGCCTAGCGCGTCGTTGACCCAGTAGTCGGTGGTGCCGCGGAGGCAGAGTTTTTGGCGCGAGACGTAGCGGCGGGGTAGCACGGCGTCGCTGCCGTGATAGACGCGGACGTGGCCGCCCGAGTAGAGGTAGCCGGCTTCGATGGGATCTTGTTTCATCCAGTCGGCGGAGAGGTCGCGCATCCATTGGACGGGGTTGCCGGTGGTGGCGAGGTGGGCGATTTTTTCCCGTAAGGTGCGCACTTCGGGGATGCGATCAAGGCCGATGGTTTTGCCGAGTTCGCCGGGTGGGTGGTGGCGGAGTTGTTCGGGGCGGCGGATGCGGGCAAGGGCCATGAAGCCGAGGACGCAGAGGATGTGCATGGCGGTGTAGTAGCCTTTGGGAAGTGATAGATGGCGGTCGAGGCCGGTGAACAGGCCGTTGGCACAGAGGGCGGGCAGGCCGCAGAGGACGCCGCCGAGCGCGATGTCGGTGGCGGGTTCAAAGCGGGTGGCCGCGCCTTCTGCAAGACCGATGGCGGCGGCGGTGCGCTCTTCGGCGCGGGTGCAGGCGGTGCCGATGGCTTGGGCGGCGGCGGCGTCCTGCTGGCTGCGCTGGGATTTGGTGGAGGGTGCTTGGGCGGGGACGGCAAGATCCGGGGGGGAGTCCGCATTTCTAACGATCCGTCCGGCGGTGATGGCTTTGCGCAGGGTGGATTGGGAGATTCCGGCGAGTCGGGCGGCGTGGGCGATGGTTTTCCCGGTCTCTAGCAGGCGGGCGCATTCGGCGGACTTTTCCGGGGTGATGACGGTGCCGCCGCGCACGACGCGGGGTTGATAGAAGGAGCCAGCTCCGCGCTCTTCGAGCTGCCTGCGCCAGCGCATCAGCGAGCTGCGCGGAGTGCCAAGGGTGGCGGTGATCTGACAGGGCTTGGCATAGCCGTTCTCCATGAGAGTGGCCAGGGCCAGGCGATGCCCGGAGGTGTCTTGGGCAGGGTGCGAGAAGTAGTTGTCGTCACCGACAAACCAGGTCACGCGGCCTTCCTTGGAGAGATGGCTGACGGCGGGGTTGATTCGGATTGCGCCGTCGGGCATTCCGGGCAAAAACATCTGTGGCATGGCGCGGGGAAGGGATCGGCTCCCTTTTTGGGTTGTTATTTTTCAACCCGACTTTGCGCCATGCCACCCCACTCAGTCAGGGACAAAATGTGCCAAATCATTTTCCGGCCTGCCTACGCAGCTTCAAGGAATTTTGGGGGTGGGATCAGGATGTCTGAACGTGTCAGAGGGTGCCGGGCGCTGGCGGCGAGGATGCGGTCGATTATGTTCCCTGATAGGAAAATCTCACACAGCCGTGCCGCCCCGGGAGCGACCAAGGCCGGCTGATGTTGTTCGCCGGCCAGCAGGATCGTGCTTGCGGCGATCACCTTCGCCGTGTTACTTGCGCGGTTGGATTTCATTCGGCAGCGAAAGCATCACGGTAATGAACATACCAATCACTGGTGAACAAACGGGTAGAATCATATTTTATTTTCATCCGCAGCCATTCCCGGAAGCGCGGATAACAACACTCGACCTGAGATGCGGACGCATAGCGGTGATATGTTAGGAAGAAACTGCCTCCCAATCGGTTGCTGGCATCGATTAGGGACCGGAACGTGTCTGCGGTATTTGCAAGACCCGCTGCGGTGTGGGGTGTTCTCAGGTTAAAGATGATACAGGCGAAGTCGTCACTGGCCCATGGTAAAAAGGAAACGCTGTCGCGCAGAATCGCGCGGATGGTTCCGTAGATCACTTCCGTCCCGGATGCCTTGAAAATCTCCCGGGCGGATTGCATGAAATCCAATAATTGAGCACGAGGCACGTAATGCTCGCCAATGACGAGCGTTTCCTTTACGGCCAGTCTGGCATCATCAGGGCGGGCTTTTTCCAGAAAATCCGCATAGCTGGGAATATAGGTGCTGAGCTGCATGGAATCCGACCAATAACAGTTTCCATCCGTGCTCAAGTAATGCTGGGCGTAAAGGCGGAATGCCATGCGCTTGTCATCATGTGCCAGTTTGAGCAATTTCAGCCAAGCATCCGGTGAAAGGTCGCTCTCACTATCCGATTGGACTTCTGATGGAGTGACCGGTTTGTAGCAGGAGAAAACGCCGCGGCGCAGGAAACCCGCATCCTGGTTATCGATCACGAATTGAAAATCGCCGAACAAACAGCCTTCGGCTGTACGCCTGAAAACAGCGTTCATCGCGTCATCGAGATCGATGATGTCCACCAGCCGTTTCAAGCGCTGCCTTGGAGCCAGCCGTAATGTGGCCGAGTAGATGATTCCAAAAAGCCCATAACCGCCGATCACCAGGGAAAACAGCTCGGCATTTTCATTGCGATTGCAAAACACAGTCAGTCCATCGGCATTGATCAATGTCAGATCCTCAATATCATCGCCAAACGGTTGCATTTGCAGACCGCGACCGTGGGCATTGGCGGAAATGGAACCACCGAGACTCACGTCATCGACGCCGGTTTGTTTTTGCCTGATTCCCCAGCGCCTGCCGGAACTTGTGTCCATGCGATGGCTTGCCTCGATGATCGCAGGCCAAACGGCACCGGCTTCGATGTGAATCAATCCCCTCTCTGCATCCGCGCCCAGCACCGCATCAAGGGCGGTCATGTCGATGTGGAGAGAGCCGCTGGCAAACTGCTGACCACCCATCGCGTGGCGCCCTCCGGCGACGGAGATTTTCAAGCCGCGAACCCGAGCTTGGACAATGACCTCAATAAGCTCATCAAATGTCCGGGGCTTGACGATCTGTTCGACGGCGGTCGCATTGAGCTGCGAGTGGATGTCATTCAGGATCAAACTCATTGTTCAAAATCGCTGCTGAGTTCTATTTCACAACCCGAACCAGGAAAATATGGCTCAGGATTCGAGACGTGAAAGGCAGCGAGGCGTTTCCTTTCCTCGACTGGAAGCGCCTCAATCTCGGCCTTGATTTTCTGAATGCTCACAAGCTTGGTCTATACGGTGAAAAAAGTTTTGCAACTCTCGCGGTGGAGTATTTCCCACGGGCGGTGACTTCAAGAGCGCCGCAGGGTTCCAATTAACCGACTTTGCGAGGTGGAACGCTGTCTTTCATGGATTGGAAAATTCGCGCGTCATTCCAGCGTTGAATTTATTGACTATCGTCAGTCGAGTGAGGTTTCATTGCCGGGATGAAGCTTCCGTCAAGCGACAACCTACGAACCTTGAATGCGCCATGAAGCGCTTTCAACGCATATTCGTCCCGCTTTCCTTTACCCACGCCGATCAGGCGGTCATCTCCATGGTGTCGCGCATCGCGAAATGGTCACAGCCAGAGGAGCTGATCTTCTGCCATTTCAATCCGAAAGTGGAGATACCAGCGGGCCTGAGGGAGTCCCACCCGTGGCTTCTCGAACCGTTCGATCAGGCCGCTTACGAGCGGATGGAGTCCTTGATACGCGAGTATGCGGACCTGGCGGAATCCATTCGAATTTCCTATCATGTCGAGGAGGCGAATGCCGTGATCCGCAGCCTTTCGATGGTTTTGGAAAAGGACTGCGACCTGGTGGTAACCGGTGCGGACAAGCCGGAAATCGCGATCCGTTTGGCGCGCAAAGCTCCATGTTCGGTGTGTATTGTTCCGGCCAACGCTTCGACCGATGTGAGAAAACCGATGGTGGCCGTCGATTTCTCCGAATATTCGCGTTTG
This sequence comes from Verrucomicrobiales bacterium, assembly GCA_038221745.1. Lineage (GTDB taxonomy): Bacteria > Verrucomicrobiota > Verrucomicrobiia > Verrucomicrobiales > Akkermansiaceae > Luteolibacter. The sequence goes on along the minus strand of JBBRIB010000036.1, from coordinate 6,397 downwards.
GCCAGCGAGATCGGGATCGCTCTTGCCGAGGCAGCCGCCGGCGAGGTTCCGGTCCTCGTCCACCTCAGCCAAATCCACCGCGGCTACAAGTGGGGGACATTCTCCGAACAGGAGTTCATTGCTGCCAACGATGCCCACGCCAAGCTCATGATGAGCGAGTTCTGCCTCGGACTGGACAATCCCAAGGAGGCCTACACCACGGCGGTGCATCATCATGAGTCGGTGCCATTCGGGCTTTTGGAATACGTTGGGGAAAACGAGATCGACTGCATCGTAGCCGGCTGCCGGGGCAGGGATGCGCTCTCCGCGTTGTTATTGGGTAGCGTCATCGAGCAAATCATGATGCACTCGTCGGTGCCGGTCTTCGCCATCAAGGCGAAGGGGACCGGGCGCGGTTTCCTCGAAAGTCTGTTGGGGATGACTGATTGATAGATTACGCAGCTTACGGATGTCACTTTATTTTCCCATATTGACCACGTTGTTTCTGGCGGCCCTCTCGCCTTGGTGGATGGCACGGCACCGCGGCAGCTTCATCGTCGCGGGAGCACTGTTGCAATTGTATATGGCTGCGCACTTCGTCACGCTGCTGGCTGGCATTGCGAGGGGTGGGGAAGTGGTGCGGGAACGGGCGCCGGACCTGTTTCCCACCCGGCTGATCGAGTGGAGCTTTGCAGGGAATTCATGGAGCCTGCTCTTCGCGGTGATGATCACCGCCATCGGCCTGCTGGTCTTCCTTTTCGCGCAGGGATACTTCGGCAGCGCAGCGAAAGGGCATCGCTTCTATGCTTCCCTGCTGACCTTCGAGGCGGCGATGCTAGGGGTGGTGCTCTCGGATCATGCGGTGTTGTTATTCCTTTTTTGGGAACTCACCAGTGTCAGTTCGTTTTTCCTGATCGCCTACAATCACTTGGACAAGCAGGCGCGCTGGAACGCGCTCCAGGCGCTGCTGGTCACCGGCATCGGCGGGGTTTCCATGCTCGCCGGATTTCTAATTTTAGGAAATGGCTGGGGCACCTTTTCCATCGAATCCTGGCGCACGATGGCACTTGAGGGAAGCTCGGCGCCGCTTGTCGCACTGTGCCTGATCCTGCTGGGAGCGATCACGAAATCCGCTTTGTTTCCGTTCTTCTTCTGGCTTCCCAATGCCATGAGCGCGCCCGCACCGGTGAGCAGCTACCTGCACTCGGCCACCATGGTGAAGGCCGGAATTTTCCTGATCGGCGCCTTGCATCCGCTTTTCGAAACCTCACGGCCGATCATGATCACGCTGGTCGTCCTTGGTGGCCTGACCTCTGTAACCGGGCTGGTGTTGGGATGGATCCAGACGGATACCAAGAAGATCCTAGCCTACTCCACCCTCAGTATTCTCGGCAAGCTTGCCCTGCTGATGGGGATTGGTTCGCCGGACGCGCTCAAGGTGGCGGTGCTGGTGATGATCGGCCACGCCTGCTACAAAGCCGGGCTGTTCATGGCGGCGGGTGCGGTTGACAAGGCGACCGGGTGCCGGGACATCCGCAAGCTCGGCGGACTCCGCCAGGTGCTGCCGGTGCTCGGGATTGCCAGTCTGCTTTTGGTGCTTTCCACGGCAGGGTTTCCTCCCTTGTTAGGCTTCATCGGCAAGGAATATGCCTACAAGCTGGGATTCGCCGGCCCGGGCTGGTCTTATGCGTTGCTGGTTTTCCTTTTCCTCGCGAATGTCGGGCTGATGGCACTCGCGCTGCGGGCGGCGCTGACGCCCTTCCGCAAACAAGTCCCCGCAGACGGCCCGGATCCCGCCGCGACCAAGCCGTTGAGCCCGTTGACCCTGGCAGGGCCGGTGGTCTTGGCAATCGCGGGTATTGTGCTCGGGCTGCTCGCCCCCTCGTTGCTCTCGCCAGTGGTCAGCGCCGTGGTCAGCCATATCCATGGCGGGGATGTGGTCATTTCGTTGAAATTGTGGCATGGCTTCCAGCCTGCGCTTTTCCTCAGCATTGTGACGCTGGTGTCCGGCTGGTGGATCTTCCGCGCCACTACGGTAAGTGGAGCGGAAAACCGCACCTCGCGCCTGTTAGGCTTTTGCGAGGGAACCTACGAAGCTTGCTATGCGGGCCTCATGAACGGTGCCGCATTGTTGAGTGGCAAACTCCAATCGGGTGACCTCCGGTCTTATTTGCGCTGCTTTTTTTCCGGGGTGCTGCTGCTCGTCGGCTACAACTGGTGGCAATCAGGTTTTGCGTTGGTTTCCATCCCGGAAAATATAGGGCCCGTCCCGTGGGTCGAGTGGCTGCTGCTACCCATCATGGTCGTGTTCCTTTGGTTGATTGTCAGCACCCACTCCCGCATCTTTGCTTTGCTTGCACTCGCGGTCATCGGGTTTGCGGTTGCTTTCTTGTTTGCCCGGCTCGGTGCTCCGGACCTCGCGCTGACGCTGCTGTTGGTGGAAACATTCACCATTGTGCTGTTTATCCACATGATCCGCGGGCTGCCACCCCTCCGCACCATCGTGCCGCTGCGAGGGCGCTTGCTGGACATCGCCATCGCTTGCGGCGTGGGCCTCATGATGACTTTGCTCGTGCTCAAGGCGCATGCCGTGCAGACCCATCCCACGATCGCCAACACTCTTACCGAATGGAGTTACGCCATGGCGAAGGGCAAAAACGTGGTCAACGTGATCCTGGTCGATTTCCGTGCTCTTGATACCCTCGGGGAAATCACCGTCATCGCGCTGGCGGCGGTGGGCGTCAACATGCTTTGGACAAGAGCCAAACCTGCCACCACGAAATCATGAACTCGCTGCTTCTTTACATCGCCGCGCGCATCCTGGCGTGGCCGCTGCTGCTCGTCTCCATCTGGATTCTCTACCGCGGCCACAATTTGCCCGGCGGCGGATTCATCGGTGGTCTGCTGGCTGCGAGCTGCTTTCTGCTGTATGACCTCTCGGGCCACGGGCGGCCCAAGCGCGGGTTTTTCTCGCTTTCACCGTTTTTTTTCCTGCCTTTGGGATTGGGAACAGCGGTCGTCAGCACTTTGCCGGGTATGTTGGCGGGCGGCACCTTCATGCAGGGGCTTTGGCTGCCGGGCTTCGAGCTACCTTTGTTAGGAAGTGTGCACCTAGGCACTCCATTTGTTTTCGATATCGGTGTCTGGTTCACGGTCATCGGATTTGTGATCCTGCTCAATGAAACCCTCGCCAGTAAGGAAGATCCATCATGATGCTTCTACTTTCCCTCATCATCGGGCTGCTCTTTGCGGCGGCCACCTATTGCCTGTTGCGGCGCAATCTCATGCGCGTGCTGCTCGGCATCCTGCTGCTGGGCCATGCGGTAAACCTGCTGTTGCTCTCCGTCAGCACTCCGCTATCACGTCTGCCAGCGATGCTTGGTAAAGACGGCACCCCGGAGTCAGCCGGCATCGCAGACCCCTTGCCCCAGGCGCTCGTGCTGACGGCCATCGTCATCGGTTTCGGCCTGAGTGTGTTTACCTTGGTGCTCGCGCGTTCGTATTTTCAAGGGCGGCCCGTCGATGACGTGCGCGATCTCGGCAAGGAGGAGCAGCCGTGATGGATCTTCTGGTGATTTCCCCGATCCTGCTGCCGTTGGTGTGGATCATCGTTTGTCTAATGGCGGGAAACAACGGGAAATCCACGGCCACCCTCTCGCTCGCAGGTGCCATCGCCCTGCTGGCCGTTTGCAGCCTGCTGCTCTATCAGGTGGAGCAGCATGGCACGCAGACGCTTGCCGCGGGCGGCTGGCAACCGCCGTTCGGGATCGTGCTGGTGGTCGATTTACTTTCCGCGATGATGTTGTGGATCAGCGCGTTCGTGGCGCTTGCGGTGCTCATCTACGGGGTGAATCTGCATGATCCGCTGGCGGAATCCAGCAAGGTGCATGTGCTCGTCCACGGCCTGATGCTGGGGGTGAACGGCTCGTTTATCACGGGTGATCTTTTCAATCTCTACGTCTGGTTCGAGGTGATGCTGATCTCCTCGTTCATCCTGATGGTCCGGGAGCGCCGCAAGCAGCAGCTCGCCGGCGGACTCACCTACGTGATTCTCAATCTGCTGGCCTCCGCGATGTTCCTCTGTAGTGCGGGGTTACTTTATGGAAAACTCGGCACTCTCAACATGGCGGACATGGCGGTGAAGCTCTCGACGCTCCAGGACCCCGATTTCGTGAATACCACCGGCGCATTGCTGTTCGTCGCATTTGCCGCCAAGGCGGGTTTGTTTCCTTTCCACTTCTGGCTGCCAGCCTCCTATCACCATGCAGGGCCCGCCATCTCCGCCTTGTTTGCCGGGCTGCTCACCAAGGTCGGTGTCTATGCCTTGCTCCGGCTCTTCACCCTCGTCTTCATCCCGGCCAATGGCTTCTCCAGCACCCTGATTCTTTATCTGTCCATGGCCACGATGCTCATCGGCGTGCTGGGTGCGGTGGCGCAATACAACGTCCGCCGCCTGCTCGCATTCCATATCATCAGCCAGATCGGCTACATGACCGCCGGGCTCGCCATCGGCACCCGTCTGGCGCTCACCGCCGTCGTCTTTTACGTCATCCACCACATCGCGGTGAAGTCCACACTCTTCCTCGTCGGTGGGGTTTTGGAAATGCGGACCGGCACCGGAGATATCCGCAAACATGGGAATTTCTATCAAACGCAGCCACTGCTGGCCGTGTGTTTCCTGATCCCCGCACTCTCGCTGGGTGGCATCCCGCCGCTCTCCGGCTTCTGGGCGAAGCTGAACCTGCTCCAGGCCGGCGTGGCCCAAGGTGAGTGGCTGTTTCTCTTCATGGCACTCGCCGTGGGCATCCTCACCTTGTTTTCAATGATCAAAATCTGGAACGAGTCCTTCTGGAAACCGATGCCGGAGGACGCGGGCAATCAGCCGCTGCCGCCCGGCCCGGGGATGCCATACGCCGGAATGCTGATGCTCTGTGGACTCACCATGGTCTTGAGCCTCGGAGGTTGGTTCGTATTCGAGCTCTCGGAACGCGCCGCCGCAGACCTCGCCGATCCTTCACGCTATATCAATGCCGTCATGAAAGGAGGCAATCCATGAAAAATGAGTTATCATTTCCAGCAAAAATCATCGGCTGGATCGCCTTCAGTGGATTCTATTTAATCGAGGTCATAAAGTCGAATTTAGTGATCGCTTGGGACGTCCTCACGCCCGGGGATAGTTCCAAGTCCGGCATCATCGCCATCGAGCTGCCTAAGGGGCTGGGCGACTTTCAAATCCTGCTTGTTTCCAACCTCATCACCATGACGCCCGGGACTCTAAGCCTTGAGCTGTGTGCCGACCGCCGCACGCTCCTGCTTCACATCCTCTATCTCGATGATATCGAGGGAACCCGCAAACACCTCACGGAAAACTATGTCAATCGTGTCCTCCATCTCTCCTGAACAGATTCCGCTGCCGGTGATCTGGATCTGCAGCGGCATGCTCGCGGTGGCTGTCATCCTCGCGCTCATCCGCATCATCGCCGGGCCTACCACGCCGGACCGCATCGTCGGCCTGGACTTGCTTGCGGGGCTGGTGATGGCGGCCATGGTCGTCAGCGGCCTTGCCAGCGGAAACCCCTTCTATTTGCAAGCCGTGCTCGGCTTCGCGCTGATCCTTTTCCTCGGCACCGTTGCGCTCGCACGCTTCCTCGATCACCCTGAAAACGACGATTCCTGACCCCATTTTATGATGATTTGGCTCATTTCTTTCCTCATGTTGGCAGGCAGTTTTTTCTGCCTTTTATCCGCCATCGGCGTCCTTCGGATGAAGGATAGTTTTGCCCGCATGCACGTCGCCACCAAGGCGGTGGCATTCGGTGGCGCGTTGTTGGTGATCTGCCAAATGATCGCCGCGCCGAATTTAACAAACCTTGTGTTCGGCTTCATCATCATCGGATTTTTCTACATGACCCTGCCACTGGCCGCCCACATGCTCGGTCGTGTGGTTTACCACCAAGGTGTTCCGCCGGTGAAGCCATTCGTCGTGGATGAGGCGAAGGGGAAGCTGTGAGGTGTAGCGCCGCATCCAGACCTTCCACGGCCTCCGCCCTTGGATGCTCCGCATCGAAGCCCGCGATCCCGGACTGCCTGCGGATTTCGTCATCCCGCGTGTCAATGCTGACTTCAGACCCGTCACCGGGCTTTCGTTGCGCGACAACTGCCGCGCCACCAAGGCCCTGCTCCGCGTCACCGACCGCCACCCATCCACCTTCGCCCACCGGCGCACCCAGACCCGGCCTGCACCGTCACTCGCGGAGGGCTTGCCCCTTGGGTCCCATCATGCGGAAAACTCCACTACTCAGGCGGATTGGATCGCCACCCGCATTAAGAGCATCCCCGGTAAGAAACACCTCGGCAGGATCGGCATCCTCACCCGCACCCACAAGCGCTCGGAAGCTGTCTCCCGCGCTCTCACCCA